>NZ_JBOFRH010000135.1:0-6325 GCF_051650925.1 Plesiomonas sp. | reverse complement strand
CGCGAAAAAGATGTGTTTACCATGTTCCAGTTTTCCGCCGGCGCAATGCTGGTTAACTTCTTCTCTTCCGGTGCGGTGCTGTTCACACTCGCAGGCAGCGATGGCAATTTAGCCGTTCCAGCCTCTATCGGTACCTGTGTCGCGGTGATGTTTGTGATGAAAATTGTGGGTGCGAACCTGTTCCGTCTGTACCTAAGAGCAACCGAAGGGAACGACGATCAAGCACAACAGACCCCTTCAGCAACTCCACACGCATAAATCACTGGCCGATTACAAGAAGGATTAACCGATGAGCACACAAACTAAACCGATGATCACCGATATCTTCGTTGCCGGTGCACGTAAAGGCTGGAACATTGCCACCACCAGCACTGTTCCTAATATTTTGATGGCCTTTGTCATCATCAAAGTGCTGAAGATCTCCGGTGCACTGGAGCTGATGGCCACCATTTTTGAACCTGTGATGGGCTTATTTGGCCTACCGGGTGAAGCGGCCGCCGTACTGCTGGGTGGTTGGATGTCAATGGGTGGCGGTGTGGGTGTTGCCGTAAGCCTGTTCACTGACGGCACACTAACCGGAGAGCATCTGGCCATTTTAGCCCCTGCCATTTATCTGATGGGCTCACAAGTGCAGTACGCCGGCCGTATTCTGGGCGTTATCGGCACTCGCGCCAAGCTTATCCCTGTCATGATCGGTATTTCCGTACTGAATGCGTTCGGTGCAATGCTGCTGATGCGTGTCATTATCTGAATCGCGATAGAAGTTGAGGACAACACCAATGCAACTAGAAGCCTATTTAGCAGAACTCACGCCACTGATTAACGTTGATTGTGGAACCAGTACCGTCGAAGGCGTCGCCGTTATTGCCGATATTATGGCGCAAAAATACCGCGATCTGGGTTGGAAAACCGAAGTGGTTAATCTGGGCACACAAGCTGGCCCGGGTGTCGTTGCCATGAATAAACCGGATGCTGACCAGTTTGATGTGGTACTGATTGGCCACATGGATACCGTGTTTCCAGTCGGCACCGCGGCCGAACGCCCGATGAGCACCGATGCGCAGCGTGCATACGGTCCGGGTGTTTCTGACATGAAATCAGGTTTACTCAATATCGTCTGGGCACTGCGCAATTTAGATCAGGAGACGTTAAACCGCCTCTCTATCTGCGTGATCATGAACCCTGACGAAGAGATCGGCTCAATTCACTCGCACGAGTGGATCGCATCACTGGCTAAAAAAGGCAAATGTGTACTGGTTGCCGAAGCAGCACGTGCCGATGGCTCGCTGGTAAAAGCGCGTAAGGGCATGGCGCGCTATAAAATGACCTTCAGCGGCAAAGCGGCTCATGCCGGTAATGAGCCGGAAAATGGCCGTTCATCCATCAGTGAAATGGCGCACTGGATCATTGCCATGAATGATCTGACTAACTTTGAATCGGGTACAACGCTCAATGTTGGCATCGTCAAAGGCGGAAATGGCGCAAACATCGTGCCTGATCATGCTGAACTGCTGGTTGATATTCGCTTTTGGGATAACGCCGAATACGCCGATGTACACAACGAGCTGATAACGCTGCAAAGCAGCCCGTTCATTGATGGCGTAAACATCGCTATCGAACGTGAAGCGCACAAACCAGCCATGACTCCGTCTGCTGAGACCGAGCAGCTAATGGCCCTTGTTGAGCGCTGTGGCGCAGAAGAGAACATCGCTATTAGCTGGAAAGCGGTAGGCGGTGGCTCTGATGCTAACCTCACCGCATCACTGGGTATCCCGTCTCTAGATGGCTTTGGCCCTGTTGGTGCTGGTTTCCACAGTGCAGACGAGTACCTTGAGCTGGACTCTATCCTACCACGCATACGCCTGCTGCAACGCGTGCTGCGTAATCTGTAATCCCCGCATCGTACAATAAAGACCATTACGGGCAGCCGATTATGCTGCCCGTTTTTTTTCTGCAACTGCAATTTTATCACCCTCTTAATCACCCCCGTTGCCCTTCCGTTTTACAGGTATTTTACACGGGCTACCCACTGTTATTGCCTTTGCCATAATCGGGTTTTGAGTCTGCGTATTCACGCTTAGCTTATTTTTCCCCGCACCTTAGTGGAAAACTGTACTCACCGGCAGAAAAAACCAGAGCCGCATTTTGCATAGTGATGCAAATCACGCTTTTCACCCATAAAAACGTGATTTGCATCACATAAATAGATATAAATAATTTAACCCTTAAAATTCAATGACTTATAAAAGTAACAAAATCTTTCGATAAGTAACTAATTGCGATACAGTCAAACCTCTACCCCACATAAACGCTACGGTGATGGCATGCAGAGGTTACTACTATGATGATGATTGTTTCAGGTATTATGTTTGTTCTGACAATGGCGCTGTTTACCAGCTACTTTATTGTAAACGCACGTCTGTCACGCCAATGGAATATCCTGCCAACCAAACAGGAATACCTGAAAACGCATCCTAGTTGTGAATATCTGAATAAAGTAAAATGCAATCACTGCCATAGCCGCAATATTCACAATGTTGGCGTTGAACGCGCATACTCTTACCGCCGCCAACACGTATGTGGTAGCTGTGACAGCGCCCTGTTTCGCAGTGAATCTTACCAATTCCCGGGGATCAGCAATATTTACCCGTTTGCGCAAAATAATGAAATGCAGCGTTAATTCGGTAATATAACCCGTGCTGTAACACGATAATTACCCGATACTGCATAAGCCATACCTCGCAGTATCACTAAACAATAAAAGCCACACGGTAAACACCGCGGTGGCTTTTTTATTTATTCGAGTTCATTTCCCTCTTACTTTTGTGTTTATCTCTCTCTTGCTGCGCTCTAGCGGCGCTCTTGCCCTTTGTTTTTTTCTCTTTAATCCTGTGCTGTTTACCGGATATATATTCCCTGACTTTCCCCCGTAAAAATCAACAACCTATTTTTTATCCCGCATATTGCTGTTATTTCATTTTTTCTTGGCCATCTTTTTTTTGGGAAATAAGGGGGATAAAAAACATTTTTGGGAAGCAGTACACTATTCGTGTTTAAAGAAAATACGCACGTTCTCTTCTAAAAAGGTAGGCTATCCACACACACTGTCAGGCTAAGTTCCACACCAAAAGCAGAATGAAAAAAACAAATTTAGAACCGGTACTGTGTGGTTTTTATTCTGCTAACTGGTGATTTTATGGGCAATTATCCTTAATTAAAAAAAACTGTTGCAAACGCAACACCACTAGAATAAAAAAGCAAAATAAAGGAATAGTTATTCACATAATTAATCAGGTGAGGATACCCACATTGAAAGATCGCAGCATGGAGCTTGTTCATGGCTTCCGCCAATCAGCCCCGTATGTGAATGCACACCGTGGAAAGGTGTTTGTGATCATGCTCGATGGTGAAGTCGTCGAACATAGTAACTATAAAAATATTATCAGTGATCTGGGGCTGATGCATAGCCTGGGCATTAAGCTGGTGATTGTCTACGGCGCACGCCACCAGATAGACCGGCTGCACAGCCAGCAGCAACACCCCTGCCGCTACCACAAGCAAATTCGGATCACCGATGGGCGTAGCCTTGATCTGGTCAAACAGGCCGCAGGGCAACTGCAGTTAGACATTACCGCACGTTTATCGATGAGCTTATCAAACACGCCGATGGCCGGTGCGCATATTAATGTTGTCAGCGGCAACTTTGTGATTGCGCAGCCGCTCGGTGTTGATGATGGCATTGATTACTGCCATAGCGGGCGCATTCGCCGGATTGACGTTGACGGCATTCGCCGCCAGCTCAACAACAACAGTGTGGTGTTGCTCGGGCCGGTGGCAGTATCGGTCACCGGTGAGAGTTTTAATCTGACCTCTGAAGAGATTGCTACCCAACTGGCGATTAAACTTGATGCCGATAAAATGCTGGGCTTTTGTGCCGAGCGCGGGGCAACAACAGCCGAAGGGGATGTAATTTCAGAGCTGTTCCCGAGTGAAGCGTTAACACTGATCCATGCCCAAGAGATGCAGGGTGATTACCATTCAGCCACGGTGCGTTTTCTACGTGCCGCGGTCACGGCTTGTCGGGCGGGGGTGAAACGCTGCCATCTGCTCAGCTATGTGGAAGACGGCGCATTGCTGCAAGAGCTCTTCTCACGCGAAGGGATTGGCACACAAATTGTGATGGAGAGTGCCGAACAGGTGCGATCGGCGACCATTGATGATATTGGCGGTATTCTAGCGCTGATCCGGCCACTCGAAGAGCAGGGTATTTTGGTGCGTCGCTCACGTGAGCAGCTTGAAATTGAGATCAGCCAGTTTACTTTAGTTGAGCGTGATGGGCTGGTCATTGCTTGCGCTGCACTCTACCCATTTGCTGATGAGCAGATGGGCGAGATGGCGTGTGTTGCGGTTCACCCTGAATATCGCAACTCTTCGCGCGGTGATGTTCTGCTCGATCGCGTTCTGGTACAGGCAAAGCGTTTAGGCTTAAAACAGTTGTTTGTGCTGACGACCCGCAGTATCCATTGGTTTCAGGAGCGGGGTTTTAGCCCTGCCAGTGTGGATGTGTTGCCAGAAAAAAAACAGGCGCTGTATAACTACCAGCGCCAGTCAAAAATCCTGATTACTGATGTGGTGTAGTTGTTCGCATTAGTCTATCGCTAAACCCGCTACGTCGGACTGTCGGGGTATTGATCGCCTGTTGCAATACCCGCATATCGGTATACAACACCAACTGCTGTTTTGCGCGTGTAATGGCGGTATACACTAGCTCGCGCGACAGCAGCGGGCTGTGTTTATCCGGCAAAACCAAAACAGTATGGGCGAACTCTGACCCTTGAGATTTATGCACTGTCATGGCAAACACCGTTTCGTGCGCCGGTAGGCGGCTGGTCAGAAAGGATTTGATGCTGCCATCAGGCATCTCAAAACAGACCCGAAAGCGAGTTCGCCCCTGCTGATCGGTATCTGCCAGTGTCATGCCGATATCACCGTTAAACAGCCCCAGCACGCTGTCATTTTGCATGATCATAATCGGCCGCCCCTCATACCAGCGGTTGCCATCATCGCGCTGAATCAGCTTGGCCTGTTCCAGTTCTCGTTCAATGGTGCTGTTTAAGCCGCCAACGCCAAACGGCCCTTCGCGCAACGCACAGAGCAGTTGAAATCCGGCGAAGGTATGCAGTATATCGCGGATAGGCAACAACTGATCATCGGGTACGCCGGCACGCGCCTGCTCGGAACGTGAGCGCAGTTGTATCAGATATGCACGATAGCCCTGCACGCAACGCTTTAGCAGCTCACTGTAGTGCACCGCATCGAGCGGGTATTGCTGAATATCAGGGTACTGGCCACTGAACAGAGTAGCCAGATCGCGGCTATCTCCCTGATTGACTTTGCTAGCCAATACGCCAATGCCGGAGTGATCATCAAAGCGATAGCTCTTACGTAGTAAGCAGATCTGATCACGCAAGGCATCGCCCTGATCTTGTGCGTAGGGGATCAGATCCGATCCGATCACGGCACTTAACCACTGCGCTTGATCGAGGCTGTAACCTTGATCGGCCAGACGACAGATATCCCCCAGCACCGCTCCCGCTTCTACCGAGGCCAGTTGATGCCGATCGCCGAGTAATATCAGCCGCGCATGGTCCGGTAACGCCTCAACCAGACGCGCCATCAGTGACAGATCAACCATTGAGGCTTCATCCACCACCAGTAAATCAAGGTGCAAGCGGTTATCTTTATGGTGTCGGTAGCGGCTGCTGTTGGGTTGTGCGCCCAGCAAACGGTGCAGTGTACCGGCCTCGGTCGGGATTTTTTGCTGGATCTCGACAGCGACCGGTAGTTTTTCACGGGCGGCACTGATTGACTCACTCAGACGAGCAGCCGCTTTTCCAGTCGGCGCAACCAGTTTAATGCGCAAAGATTGCGGCGCTTGCGGCAATGCGTCTTCTTGCCGTAATCGGCTCTCTTGCAGCAGCAATGTGGCTAACAGGCGGGTAACTGTGGTGGTCTTTCCCGTTCCTGGGCCACCGGAGATAACCGACATCCGGCTGTTACAGGCAATAGCCGCGGCCACTTTCTGCCAGTTGACGGTGTCATCCTGCCCAAATAAGCGGTCTAAAATCGCTTTTTGCGCCGTAATGTTGTCGGTTTGTGCCTGATCGCCTGCCATGATCCGGTTTTCACTGTGTTGCAGATACTCGACGATCAGCCCCTCATCCTGCCATAAGCGGTGTAAATAGAGATAATCGCCGTTCAGTACGAGTGGTGTTGCGCAGCGTCCATCGCCTACTGCCATGCAGTGTTGTAACCTTGCCGGCCA
>NZ_JBOFRH010000134.1:0-1965 GCF_051650925.1 Plesiomonas sp. | reverse complement strand
TGTCCGCCATTTTAGCCGCTGTGATGTCGACCTTAAGTTGCCAGCTGTTGGTGTGCTCCAGTGCGTTGACCGAAGATTTCTACAAAGCCTTCTTGCGTAAAAATGCCAGTCAGCAAGAGCTGGTGTGGGTAGGGCGCTTGATGGTGCTGGCAGTGGCGTTACTGGCCATTGCGCTGGCTTATAACCCGCAAAACCGCGTGCTTGGTCTGGTGAGTTACGCTTGGGCTGGATTTGGCGCTGCGTTCGGGCCGGTGGTGTTGTTCTCGGTACTCTGGTCACGGATGACTCGCAATGGTGCGCTGGCCGGTATGTTGATTGGTGCCTTCACCGTGATTATCTGGAAGCAGTTTGCGTGGTTGAACCTGTATGAAATCATCCCTGGGTTTATTCTGGCGAGCATCGGGATTGTGGTGGTGAGTGTGCTGGATAAAGCGCCATCACGTGCAATCCAAGAACGTTTTGCCAAAGCCGATGCAGAGTTCCATACCGCCCCACCGGCTAAATTGCAGGTGGATTAAGTGGATAGCATGAGTTAATCACTCAGCAGCCTCTCAATATCAGATGTGAGAGGCTGCTGTCTTGTTAGTGGATTTAATTTAGTGATACGAGGGTATTATTCAATTTAAAATTAGCCAGTGAGTGGGTTAACTCTTGTGCAAGTGCTTCAAGTTCAGCGATATTTTGCTGCAAGGTGATCGCATGCTCGCTATGTGCTTCGTACACTTCACGAATCGTTATCATGTTGCTTTGAATATCATCGGTAACACAGCGTTGTTGCTCTGTGGCACTGGCTACTTGTGCTGTCATGTCATTGACTTTCCGAACGTCATTCACAATATCAGTCAATTCAGTGCCTGCTCGTTGTGCTTCTGTAACACTGAGAGTTGCTTGCTGGCTACCCGATTGCATGGCAACTACCGCTTGGCGAGCGCCTTGCTGTAAACGAGAGAGCATTTGCTCGATATCGTCAGCCGCTTGTTGAGTACGGCCAGCTAAAGAGCGTACTTCGTCGGCGACAACTGCAAAACCACGTCCAGTATCACCCGCACGGGCTGCTTCAATCGCGGCATTGAGCGCCAGTAAATTGGTGCGATCAGAAATCTGTTTGATTAAATTCAGCGCTTCTACAGCAGATTCAGTGTCTTGATGCAGGTTATTGACAAGCAAACAGCTTTGCTCAAGTGTTCCAGCAACTTTTTCAATAGCCACAATAGTTTGATCAACTTCTTTATCGCCTTGATGGGCGCGATTAATTGCTTGCTGAGTCGCTTGTGCGGTTTGCGTTGCGTTTCGTGCAATTTCAGCGATCGTTGCGGCCATTTCCGTCGCTGCAGTGGCTACTTGACCCACTTGATCAACGCCTCGAACCAAACCTTCATTAACGTCGGCGATAACGGCATTGGAATGACTGGCGCTGTGTGTCAACACACTGCAAGACTGGCGAACTTTGAGTAGTAATCCTTCCAAATGTTCTAAAAAATGATTGAGATCTTTAGCGATGGAGCCAAGTTCATCGCCAGATTGCCATTTGACTCGGATCGTTAAATCATTGTCATTAACCAAGCGAGATAATGTCTGGTGTAGGGCTAAGAACCCTTGATGGATATCCCGTAATACTCGAACACTGACCAAGATTGTGATTAATATACAGGCCAATACAGTGAATGTGCCGAACCAAAAATTACGTAAACTTTGGTTTTGCATCAGCTCAACTTGCTGGAATAATTGCTCAAATAGCTGGTCTTCGCCTTGTTTGAGTAATTCAATTTTTTCGGTGCTGAGTGCAAACCATTTTTCAGGATTAACGTTGAAGTTGCCTGTCGACATCTGTTTTAGCGCGAGCTGCTCATATTGTTCGACTTCTTTCATGACAGGCTGATTCAATATGCGGTTAAGTAATGCTTGCTGTGCTGGAGTAGCAACCGCACTAAATCGTTCTAAGTAACTGTGTTGCGCTGAGAGCAG
>NZ_JBOFRH010000133.1:0-1070 GCF_051650925.1 Plesiomonas sp. | reverse complement strand
ACAATTTTCTGTCAGAATGTCGAGTTTCATCTGTTATGTGATAATCACTCTCCGGTATAATCATATAAATGAGACTACTTATCCTATTTTGCCGCATCCTGTGCGGTGGTTTTTTTATTGTCAGTGCGCTGACAAAACTATCGCATCCGAGTGATTTCGCACTCACGATTGCTGCTTTTGGTCTAGTGTTGCCTGCGCTAATTACCCCTATTGCATGGTTGTTGATCCTAACCGAATTGGTCGTTGGCCTTGGCGTATTGTGCCGCCGGCAAATTGCATTAGTGGGAATGATGGCGCTGCTGGTGGTTTTTATGGCCGTGCTGAGCTATGGCATGGCTATTGGGTTAGACATTAATTGTGGCTGTTTGGGGCAAGCTGATTTAACTGGTTTGCCCCAGGCGCTAGGACGCGATGCCGTTTTACTCGGTATGTGCTTGTTGCTGTGGTTCAAACGAGCCTCTCGCTCAGATACGCCACAACACAGTAAGAGAATCAGTAAAATAACATGGAGATAAAGATGAAAAAGCGTTCACTGACAGCATTGGCATTGCTGACCGTTTCGGTATTCACTGCCGGTTGCTCTGATAATAAATTTGAGCAGGAAACGGCGGCAGAGAAGCAGGCTGTTACGCTTGCCCGTGAAGCGCAGCAGGGCGGCTACCAGTTGATTACGGTGGAAGAGCTGAAAAATCGTCTGGATGGTCAACAAGAGATGCTCATTATCGATACCATGCCGTACGACAGCAGCTTCAAGAAGGGGCACATTCCGGGGGCTAAAAACTTTGTGTTCGCTAAACAAGCTACCGATGGCAAAAGCTGGGCGGCGTTGACCGAAGATAATCAATCCGAACAAGCCTTCTTGGAGCTACTGGGTCCAGATAAGAGCCGCACTATTGTTATGTACTGTGGCTTTGTCGCCTGTGGTCGTAGTCATAATGCTGCTATTTGGGCAGTAAACCAAGGCTACGAAAATGTGTATCGCTTGCCAGGTGGCATTTTTGCGTGGCGTGGTGCCGGTTATCCGGTTGAAGAAGTTAAATAACCGATGTGAAATTTTAGCTTCACTAAAG
>NZ_JBOFRH010000132.1:0-2296 GCF_051650925.1 Plesiomonas sp. | reverse complement strand
GTATCAAGCGCCGTGGTTGTCAGAGTGCGTGATGCCTCTAGCAGATAAGTCAGTCCACCAATCCGCCCCATCGCTTCTGCCACACCTTCGAAGCGCCCGATAGACATACCAAACTGTTTACGCACATACGAATATGCGCCGGTTGTACGGGTTGTTAAATGGCCAATAGCCGTACCCAGTGCCGGCAGAGAAATACCGCGTCCGGCAGAGAGACACTCAACCAGCATACGCCAGCCTTTACCCGCATACTCCGCCCCGCCGATAATCCAATCTAGCGGGATAAAAACATCTTTACCCCATGTTGGGCCATTCATAAAAGCCAAATTCATCGGGATATGGCGAGCACCCACATCTACGCCCGGATGATTAGTCGGGATCAGCGCACAAGTAATGCCAATATCCTCTTTATCACCCAATAAGCCATCAGGATCATGCAGCTTAAATGCCAGCCCCAACACGGTAGCCACCGGAGCAAGTGTAATGTAACGCTTGTTCCAGTTTAGCCGGATACCCAACACATCACGGCCCTCATGCTGGCCACGGCATACCACACCTTTATCAGGGATACTGCCTGCATCGGAGCCCGCTTCTGGACCCGTTAATGCAAAACAGGGGATCTCGCGGCCATCAGCTAAACCGGGCAACCAGCGCTGTTTTTGCTCTTCTGTGCCGTAATGGGATAACAGCTCACCGGGGCCTAATGAGTTTGGCACCATGACAGTCACCGCAGCAGTAGTACTTTTACTCGCAATTTTGGTCACAATGGTTGAGTTAGCCAGAGCACTAAATGCACGGCCACCAAACTCTTTGGAGATAATTAATGAAAAGAAACGCTCTTGCTTGAGGTAATCCCACACCTCTTTGGGCAGATCATTGAGCTCATGCACAATCTGGTAGTCATCCAGCATATTCAGCAGAGTTTCAACCTGATTATCCATAAAGGCTTGTTCTTCTGCGGTCAATACTGGCTTTGGCAGTGCATGCAACTTATCCCAGTTTGGTTTTCCACGGAACAGATCGCCTTCCCACCAGACCGTACCGGCTTCCATAGCTTCACGTTCAGTAGCCGAAAGAGGCGGCAGAATACGCTTAAATACCTTAAACGCTGGGCCTGAGAGATAACGCTGGCGCAGACTGGTCATGATGTTCGTCCTTTATCACAGGTATAGGGTAGGTTCAGGCACCGCTTCCGGTCGCCACTTTACGCACAGGTTGATTGAATACTTGATGTAATGTTTCAGAGTGATAACTCGGCGCGGCAACACCACCGGCCAAATACGGAATAATTTTGTCTATCAGGTCACTGATCTGAATCTGTTGACCAAAATCAGAGAGCGCAATTTCACGCAGAGCCACATTTGAGACCATCGCAAACACCACAGTACCCAGTGTAAAGTGCAAGCGCCAAAACAGCTCTGCATCATTCAACGCGGGATTGGCACGCTGCACCGCGGAGGTAAACAGTGCCAGAGTGTTGCCATAACGGGTGGTAATAAACCATCGCAAGTGGCCCTGAACATCGGTATAACCGCGCCCAAGCAACTGAATAAACAACGTTGAACCCTCAGGACGCAACTCAGTGAGCTGCAGTAACGGCGCTTTAAATGCCTGAAAAACATCGTCTAATTGAGGCACAGCCTCCGCATCAAGCACCTTTTGCAGCTCACAGGCCACTGCCGGCATAAACACCTCAAGGTAACGTTCAAGTACCGCCCGGATCAGCTCTTTTTTCGAGCCAAAATGGTAATTGACCGACGCCAAGTTAACGTCAGCCTCTGCGGTAATCGTACGCAAAGAGGTATCATTAAACCCCTGCTCAGCAAATAATCGCTCAGCGGCATCAAGAATTCGGGCTTTGGTGTCAGGCTTAGCGATCATAGTCATACACTCATATTAAACGGATGTTTGAAATGTACATCTCGTTAACATAATAGTCAACATTGCAAAACAGTTGTTTGACAAAAAGTAAAGCGCTCTTCAATAGCCGCTTAAAAGGCACACGTTGAAAGGTCTCTGTAGAGGGTTACAAGGCTGATTAGCCATATGCAGTGCATGCTTAATGCCGAATTGCGTACCAAACAGATGAAAAGAGTACGCTTTGGGAAAGAGCCTGTTAGAGGGAAAAACGTGCAGGGAAAGCCGATTGCTAAAAAAATTTAAAGATTTATACACGAACGATGAAACTTACTAGAAAGCACGTAGTCTGAGTTTATGCCACTGCTTTTTCTTTGATACCCTCTAACTAGAAGGTAACCCGATAACGATACAATGTTTTTCGTTATCGGGGTTTTTCTTC
>NZ_JBOFRH010000131.1:0-5278 GCF_051650925.1 Plesiomonas sp. | reverse complement strand
CTCAAAGACAACTCTTCTGATGTGGTGTTTCCAAGCTCGCGTGGTACGCAGATGACGCGGCAAACCTTCTGGCACAGAATCAAACACTATGCTGTGGTTGCCGGAATTGATGCTGAAAAGTTATCACCACACGTATTGCGCCATGCTTTTGCAACACATCTGTTAAACCATGGTGCTGATTTGCGAGTGGTACAAATGCTGCTGGGCCACAGTGATTTATCTACGACACAAATTTACACGCATGTGGCCACAGAACGCTTAAAGCTGCTGCATGAACAGCATCACCCTAGAGCATAATGGTGTTTTTTAGGGCGCGCGGGTGGTCGCCGTGATGGGGTTATTCCATCACACTTCAACCACACAATGCGTATAATGACAGAATACGTATTACGTATAATCGAACGTTGCATACAATTAAACAGGATAACTCATGAAAAAGACTTTGACGTTAGCAGCGTTGCTGACCACGTTTGCGTTTAGTGCCGCACATGCAGATGATCAAACCATCAAAACCAAACTGACAGAGTTGGGCATTGAAAATCCGGAAATTCAAGCTTCACCACTGGCGGGCATGAAAACCGTACTGACCGAAAATGGCGTTTTATATGTCAGTGACAACGGTGAATTTGTACTGCAAGGCCCGATGTTTCAACTGAGCGGTAAGCAGCCAGTGAATGTCACCAATCAGCTGCTGATGAAAGAGCTGGCCAAGTTTGACAAAGAGATGATTGTCTACAAAGCCAAAGACCAAAAATATGTAGTAACCGTGTTTACCGATATTACCTGCGGCTACTGCCGTAAGTTGCACGATGAAATGAAAGAGTACAACGATTTGGGGATCACCATTCGCTATATGGCATTCCCACGTTATGGTATCGGCTCTAATGCAGCCAATGAAATGGCAGGGATCTGGGCATCGGCTGACCCGAAACAGGCGTTTGCTGATGCTTTTGCCGGTAAACCTGCACCCGCCAAAGACAGCAAAGATTCAATCGTGGCTAAACAATTTATGTTAGGCCATCAGTTTGGTGTACAAGGTACGCCGGCTATGTTGCTGCCAAATGGCGATATGCTGCCAGGTTATCGTGACCCTAAAGCGCTGCTTGAAGTGCTTAATGCAACTGGCAAATAATGCTTAATTAGCGTTGTTGGCCTGATTACCCGTACAGCCGCATCAACCGGCAGGTTAATGCTGTTGCACGGGTAAGATCCCACGCCTGATATCCCTGTTTATCCGCCATTTCTGTGCTTTTCTGCGCCGTTTTGTATCGTTATGCTGTTAGGAACACCATGAATACTGAAATTTGCCGTCGTCCGCAGGTCGATGATTCGCATCTGGCTGAGGTCTCTCCGCCGTTTTTACGTCAGATTTACGCCTGCCGTGGTGTCAGTGCTCCACAGCAGTTAGATCGCTCGGTCAAACACCTGCTTGATTACCGCCAACTACAGGGCATTGAGCAGGCAACCCAACTGTTGCAGCAGGCTATCTATGCTGATCGTCAGATTACGATAGTGGGTGATTTTGATGCTGACGGAGCAACTAGCACTGCGCTCAGTGTATTGGCACTGCGTGCATTGGGGGCAAAACGGGTTAATTTTTTAGTGCCAAACCGTTTTGAAGATGGTTACGGCCTAAGTCCAGAGGTAGTGATACAAGCACAAGCTCTAGGTGCAGAGCTGATTATGACCGTGGATAACGGCATTTCATCGCACAGCGGCGTGCAGGAAGCTCATGCGCGCGGTATACAGGTGTTAATCACCGATCACCACTTGCAAGGCACTACGCTGCCTGATGCTGATGCCATCGTCAACCCGAACCTGCATAATTGCCGTTTCCCCTCAAAAGCACTCGCGGGTGTTGGAGTGGCTTTTTACCTGATGCTGGCTCTGCGGGCAGCCTTACGTACTGATGACTGGTTCTCCCGCAAGGGGATCAGTGAACCAAATCTGGCGGAGCTGCTAGACTTAGTTGCGCTCGGCAGTGTTGCCGATGTTGTGCCACTCGATGCCAATAATCGTCTACTGATCTGGCAGGGATTAAGCCGTATTCGAGCTGGCCGTTGCCGCCCAGGTATTTTGGCTTTGCTGGAAGTCGCTAACAGAGATTCACGCCAATTAGTTGCCAGTGACTTAGGCTTTGCACTGGGTCCGCGTTTAAACGCAGCAGGACGTTTGGATAACATGTCAATTGGCGTGACATTGCTCTTGTGTGAAGACATGGGAACGGCCCGTGAGTTGGCCTGTGATCTTGATGCGCTAAACCAAACTCGGCGAGAAATTGAGCAGGGTATGCAGCAAGAAGCACTGAATCTTTGTCAAAAGTTAGATCAAGATCATAATTTGTTACCATATGGGCTTGCACTGTTTCATCCGGAGTGGCATCAAGGAGTGGTAGGAATTTTAGCATCTCGTATTAAAGAACGTTTTCATAGACCTGTCATTGCATTTGCACCCGCAGGTGAGGGTATTTTGAAAGGTTCGGGCCGCTCGATTGTTGGCCTACATATGCGCGATGCACTGGAGCGGTTAGACTCGCAAAATCCAGGATTAATTCAGCGTTTTGGTGGGCATGCAATGGCTGCCGGATTATCGATAGATGAGGCGCAATTTACCCGTTTTCAGCACTGTTTTTCCGAGATTGTCACCGAATGGTTAGATGAGTCGGCACTGCAGGGAAAAATCTGGAGCGATGGCGAATTACCCTCTACGCTGATGACAATTGAGACCGCAGAGATGCTGCGTCAGGCAGGTCCATGGGGACAAGGGTTTAATGAACCGCTGTTTGATGGCGAATTTACCTTGCTGCAACAGCGCAGAGTCGGTGATAAACACCTGAAAATGTTGCTTGAACCTGTCGCCGGTGGCCCAATGCTTGATGCGATTGCATTTAATGTTGATACCACATTGTGGCCTGATCCTTCAGTACGACAAGCACGGCTTGCATACCGTTTGGATATTAATGAATTTCGTGGCAGCCGGAACTTACAACTGTTGGTTGAGCATATCGAAGCGTTATGATCAGACCAGAAGCGTGATGAGTATGAACTGACCTTGTAACTTCGGGCGTTAATCCGCTAGACTCCAAGTGTTTTGGCCAAAATAACGAGTAAAGACGCGAATCACTATGTTTGAAATTAATCCTGTAAAAAACGGTATTCAAGACCTGAGCGAACGCACCAACACCCTTCGGGGGTATCTTTGACTACGATGCTAAAAAAGAGCGTCTAGAAGAAGTTAATGCGGAATTAGAGCAACCTGATGTCTGGAATGAGCCTGACCGTGCGCAAGCCCTCGGTAAAGAGCGCTCTGGCTTAGAAGTTGTCGTCAATACCATTGATGATCTGGATCAGGGCTTAGAAGATGTTCAAGGCTTGTTAGAGCTGGCAGTTGAAGCTGAAGATGAAGATACCTTCAATGAAACGGTCGCTGAATTAGCTGAGTTAGAAAAGAAACTGGCAAAACTTGAATTCCGCCGGATGTTCTCAGGCCCGAATGACAGTTCAGATTGCTACCTTGATCTGCAAGCGGGTTCCGGTGGTACAGAAGCGCAAGATTGGGCCAGCATGCTGCTGCGTATGTATCTGCGCTGGGCAGAGAGCAAAGGCTTTAAAACCGAAGTGATGGATGAGTCTGATGGTGATGTTGCTGGCATTAAAGGCGCAACCATCAAGATCAGCGGCGAATACGCTTACGGCTGGTTACGTACCGAGACCGGTGTTCACCGTTTAGTGCGCAAAAGCCCGTTTGACTCGGGTGGCCGCCGCCATACCTCATTTAGCTCTGCGTTTGTCTATCCGGAAATTGATGACAATATTGATATTGATATTAATCCGGCCGACTTGCGCATTGATGTTTACCGCGCCTCGGGTGCGGGTGGACAACACGTAAACCGGACAGAATCTGCGGTACGTATTACACACATACCAACCAACACCGTGGTACAGTGTCAAAATGACCGTTCGCAGCATAAAAATAAAGATCAGTGTATGAAGCAGTTAAAAGCCAAACTCTATGAGTTGGAACTGCAAAAGCAAAACGCTGAGAAACAAGCGATGGAAGACACTAAGTCTGATATCGGTTGGGGCAGTCAGATCCGCTCTTATGTTCTGGATGACTCCCGTATTAAAGATTTACGCACAGGAATCGAAAATCGCAATACGCAAGCTGTATTGGATGGTGATTTAGATCGCTTTATTGAGGCAAGTTTAAAAGCCGGATTGTAAGGAACTCCCATGTCTGAACAACAAAATCTTGAGCAAGAAAGTACATTAGATCTGAACAGTGAAATGGCAACCCGCCGTGCAAAGCTGGCAGCTCTGCGCGAAGAGGGGATTGCTTTCCCAAATGATTTCCGTCGTGACAGCATTTCCAACGAAGTGCATGCCGCGTTTGATGATAAGTCTAAGGAAGAGCTGGAAGCACTGAACAAAGAAGTGGTAGTGGCTGGCCGTATCATGACCCGTCGTATCATGGGTAAAGCTGCTTTCGTCACTTTGCAGGATATGGGTGGTCAGATCCAGCTGTATGTATCTCGTGATGATCTGCCAGAAGGCGTTTACAACGAGAAGTTCAAGAAATGGGACATGGGCGATATCGTTGGTGCACGCGGTAAGTTGTTTAAGACACAAACTGGCGAACTGACGATTCACTGTACAGAAGTGCGTTTGCTGACTAAAGCACTGCGCCCTCTGCCAGACAAGTTCCACGGCCTGTCAGATACCGAAATGCGCTATCGTCAGCGTTATTTAGACCTGATCACCAACCCGGAATCTCGCCGTACGTTTGAGATCCGTTCTAAAGTGATCAGCGGCATTCGTCGTTATCTGGAAGAGCAAAACTTCGTTGAAGTCGAAACGCCAATGCTGCACCCGATTCCAGGTGGTACGACAGCACTGCCATTTGCTACTCACCACAATGCGCTGGATCAAGAGATGTTCTTGCGTATCGCACCAGAGCTGTATCTGAAGCGTCTGGTTGTAGGTGGGATGGAGCGTGTATTCGAAGTTAACCGTAACTTCCGTAACGAAGGCCTGTCAGCACGCCATAACCCTGAGTTCACCATGCTTGAGTTTTATCAGGCATACGCAGACTACAACGATCTGATGGATAAAACCGAAGATATGTTCCGTACTCTGGCGATGAGCATTCTGGGTTCAACCACCGTTCATTACGGTGATCATGTGTATGATTTCAGCAAGCCGTTTGATCGTCTGACGCCTGCTGAAGCTACCGTGAAGTACACTGACCTGACTATCGATAAGCTTGATACACTGGAAGC
>NZ_JBOFRH010000130.1:0-1706 GCF_051650925.1 Plesiomonas sp. | reverse complement strand
CAACCTGATGGCAGTAAGTTGTTTGCCCGTAATCCGGTGGATAATGTGCAGTGGTGGCGCTCTGATACGCATGAGTTGATTACTATTACCGCACCTATGCTCGGCCCTTGGCAGGTGCGGGCTGAAGGGCAAACGGTTCTGAAAGTGCAAACATTTTCAGATATTCAAATTCGGGCAGACCGTTTGCCAACCACACTGTATCAGCACGAGCAGTTAACATTTACTGCCCGTTTAGTACAGGGAAATCACTGGCTTGCTGTTCCTGAGTTAATTAAAAATACCACGTTGCATGCGGTGTTTATTCCATTGGGAGAATTAACGCTGGCTGAAAAAGAGCGATTATCTTTGCCTGATAATAGCCAAGCAAAGCGTGAGTTGTTAACGGGATCACCGATCAGTGCTGGCCGTTTAGAGGATAACGGGCAGGAGTTGGATGCGGTGGCCGGTGATGGTGTATTTAGCCAGCAATTGGCGCTGACTATGCCAACAGGACACTATTGGGTTGAATTACGTACTGGTGAAGGGGTAGCACTGCCGGAGACTGGGCAGTGGGTTGAGGTTAAAGCGTTGCCGGTGAAGGTATTGTTTACGCAGGCGCATGCCCCTGAGCAGCAGCATGTATTGACGCTGGTGGCCGATCCTGCTGAGGTTGCTGCTGGTTCATTGCAGGTGCGGGTGGAGGAGCGTTTGCCTGACGAGTCAGTGACTATCGGCTATCGGGCGCAGGCCGAAAATCAGGCGTACAAGGTGCAGGTGCAATTGCCTTATCGAGCACAATTAGGGCATTACAGTTTACAAACTTGGGTGTATTTGCAGACACCGGATCAGCGGATGTTATCGCTGTTGTTGCCTGTGCGGCGCTTTCGAGTGATAACCAATGCTGCGGTGCGTGAACAGCAGCAGGCATTGATAGCGCAGCAACAAGCTGAACAGGATGAGTGGCAGAAAATGCTGTCAGATCAGGAGCAGGCATTCTCCTTTTCACAGCAGAAAGGGATGCAACGTATGCAGTGGGTGCTGATTGGCGGTTCACTGCTGGCTCTGTTGGTTACGTTGAGTATTTGGGCAGGGATACGCTGGCGCAAGCGGATACAGCGGCGTAAGGCGTTGCTGGCATTGCAGCGGCAGGCATCGGCATCAATGCAGATGGGACAGCGCGATTTTTCAGTGAAAAAGTGATGGAAGTAACGGCTTTTGCTGTTTTTATCATCAGATGATGCGATTCATTGTTTTTTTTAGAAAAAATGATTGACTGAATAACGTCTGAATCGTAATATTCGCCCCGCTTGCGACGGCAAGCATTTGAGCGGTGTGGTAGTTCAGTTGGTTAGAATACCGGCCTGTCACGCCGGGGGTCGCGGGTTCGAGTCCCGTCCACACCGCCACTTAATTTAAAATTATTCTGCTTCCCATGAACAGAGCAGGGTAATCGAAGCAAAAGCTTCACACCAGTTTCGCGGAGCGGTAGTTCAGTCGGTTAGAATACCGGCCTGTCACGCCGGGGGTCGCGGGTTCGAGTCCCGTCCGCTCCGCCAATATAAAGAAAAAGCCCTGAACATTTGTTCAGGGCTTTTTTGTGTCTGAAAATGGGCTGTGCATACGCAGTTATGCCATAACCATTACCGAAATGCCTCATTCCCTTCACCAAACGGCAGATATTGAATCAAGCTATCTGATCCCCTAACGCCCTTATCTTCGATATCAAT
>NZ_JBOFRH010000129.1:0-17218 GCF_051650925.1 Plesiomonas sp. | reverse complement strand
GCTGACTCACGCTCCCCCGTACGCTCAAGATACGCGCGGATTGCAATCTCCGTTTTTCCCTGCATCGCGATGACTTCTGTCCGGCTCTCCCACAGCGGTTTACCCGTCTCCTGTGTGATGGTCAGCGCAAGCGCCTCCTGATGCTGGCGCAATAATTCGGTAAAACGCATCAGCACTGTGATCCTCTCTTGTAGTGTCAGCTCCATCCATGCCGGCAATGCCTGACGCGCCGCCCACAGTGCAGCCTCAATTTGAGCGGCACTGGCCGCTTTGCCTTGCCAGATAATGTGCGCTGTGGCTGGATTGAGGCTCTGCAAAGGCTCTCCCTCTCCGGCCAACCACTGGCCGTTAATCCATAACAGAGGCAGTTGCGCCCGTTTGGTGTAATCAGGGTCTGATATGTTGAATGCCGAGGGGCTAAAAAATGCAGAAATAGGCATGATGCCTCCTTAATGATGCTGCCAAGCCTAAAATCTACAACGGCAGAATGCGGATACGGTCGCCATCGCTGATCTCAAGCGCATGCGCAACGCTGGCGTTGATATGGGCTTCGTGCAGCTCTTCATCCACCGAAACCATCCCCAAACAGGCACGAAAATGACAAAAACGGGTTGAGGTAATCAGGTGTAAACTGCCGTGCGTGCTGTCTTCGATAATGCTCGATTTCATCCGACGGCTCTGGCGCACTGCACGGATCTCATTTTTGGCGCACTCAACGCTCGGGCCAGCATCAAAAATATCCACATAATTACGATGGTGAAACCCCTCTTCAAGCAGCAGTTGCAGTGCCGGCCGAGTCTGGGTATGCACTTGCCCAATCACTGCCTGTGCCTCGGCACTCAATAAGTTGATGTAGATAGGGTGGCGCGGCATCAGTTCGGCAATAAAACGTTTATTACCGGTACCGGTCAGACGATCTGCGGTTGAAAAATCGATATCAAAAAAATGGGTACGCAGCCACTGAAAAAAGGGCGAGTGGCCGCTCTCATCTGAAACACCACGCATTTCGGCGATCACCGTATCGGCAAAACAGTCAGCGAATTCAGCAATGAACAGTAAACGGCACTTAGAGAGCAGTTTCCCATACAAACCCTTACGGTATTCCGGCAATAAAAACAGGGTACACAGTTCGCTTGAACCGGTGTAATCATTGCTCAAAGTCAGGGTTTCAACGGTTTTATAGACGTTAATCTCTTTCGATACATGCACTGCCTTGGCACGGTGGTAACTGTAAAAGGGGTGCTCTAATCCCACACAAGATTCAATGGCCGTTGTACCGATAATCTGCCCAGTATCAGACTCTTGGGCAACAAACAAAAAATCATAATCACCGGGGGATGTCGGCTCGGCAGCAAACGAGCGTTCGGCATGGGTAATTCGGGCCGACAGCCGTGTTTCATCGGCCGGCAACGAGGTAAAACCAAACCCAGAGGCTTGAGCACAATGCATCAGTGCAGCCAAATCGTCTGAACAAACAGGGCGGATAATCAGCATAAATGCTCCTTACTCCTGCACGGTTACGGGGCACACTATTTACGGAGCACCTGCGTATGCCATTAATCGGTACGGTGGGTCACTTTTAAGAAAGCTGCCCGCAAACGTGCCATTCCTAGCGCAATATCCTGCTCATCAATCAGCAATGAAGGCGCAAAACGCAGTACATCGGGGCCTGCCATCAACAGCATCACCCCCTCTTCTGCCGCAGCATTAAGGAAGGTTTTTGCCTGCCCTGCATACTCAGCATTGAGCTCTGCGCCGATCAGTAACCCCAATCCGCGGATATCGGAAAACAGCGCACACTGCTGGTTTATCTGTGCTAAGTGCTGTCGGAACAGCCCCGCACGAGTTTGCACGCCAGCCAACACTTCAGGCGTGTTAACGATACCGAGCACGGTATCGGCCACGGCGCAGGCCAGCGGGTTGCCGCCATAAGTTGAACCGTGTGTACCTACACTCAAACTGCCGGCAAATTCGCTGGTCGTCAGCATTGCACCGATCGGAAAACCGCCCCCCAGAGCTTTAGCGGTAGTTAAGATATCGGGGATAACGTCATAGTGCATGTAGGCATACAGGTGACCACTTCGGCCAACCCCAGTTTGTACTTCATCAAAAATAAGCAGGGCTTCATGCTGATCACACAAGGCGCGCAACCCCTGTAAAAATTCCGGTTCTGCCGGAATAATGCCCCCTTCCCCCTGCACGGGTTCAACAATTACTGCACAAGTTTGACTGCTCATCACCGCACGCACGGCGGCCAAATCATTAAAAGGAACATGCACGATATCGGCCGGTTTTGGGCCAAATCCGTCAGAGTATTTATGCTGCCCACCGGCTGAAACGGTAAAGAAAGTGCGGCCATGAAAGGCACGATGAAAGGCGATAATCTGGGTTTTATACGGGGAGTGATGGTCAACGGCATAACGACGGGCCAGCTTCAGTGCCGCTTCGTTAGCCTCAGCGCCGGAGTTAGCAAAGAAGACTTTGCCAGCAAAGGTGTTGGTGACTAGCCGTTGCGCCAAACGCAGAGCCGGTTCGTTGGTAAATACATTGCTTAAGTGCCAGAGAGTTTCCCCCTGACGTTGCAGGGTTTCTACTAATGCCGGATGGCAATGCCCGAGCGCGTTTACCGCAATTCCGCCGGTAAAATCAATGTACTCGCGCCCCTGCTGATCCCACACCCGCGAACCTTTGCCGCGTACCGGAATAAAGGCCGCAGGAGCATAGTTGGGCACCATCACCTGATCAAAGCACTGGCGACGCACCGGTAAAGGCGATGCGGCAAAAGAGGTAAACGGAACAGAAGCCGGCTCTGGCTGATTCTGTTCATGCATATCATGTTCATGCATAGCGTGATCTCCGCAAAACCGACTGATGCTGCCTTGCATCAGTTGTTAACAATAAGTTAACACGAGTTTTCCGGTTTTGTACATGCGGCAAAAAATCGCCCTGTGCGGGAAAGTTGCTGCTTTTTTACGCACGGTGGGATCATAAAAAAGCAGTCAGTATTGATTGCCGCTTCTGATAGCGGCCTGTGCACGCATATCATATTGCGCATTTATGCAGAGAAGCCACAGACGTGCGGTAGCACAATGGAAAAATAAATTATCCGGCAATAAAATTTGCCAGCAGCGCATGCCCCTGTTCACTGAGAATACTTTCCGGATGGAACTGCACGCCGTGCAGCGGCAATGTACGGTGACGAATGCCCATGATCTCATCAAACTGGCCTTCACGCTCACTCCATGCGGTGATCTCAAACTCAGCAGGTAAGCTGGTATGATCAACCACCAGCGAATGGTAACGGGTCACTTTCAGCGGGTTATTCAGCCCCTCAAACACTCCCTGACCGGTATGCCTGATTGCCGAAACTTTACCGTGCATCACCTGTCTGGCTCTGACCACATCGGCACCAAATGCCTGCGCCATCGCCTGATGCCCTAAACAGACACCTAAAATCGGTAAACGATCGGCAAAATGACGGATTGCAGCCAGTGAAATACCGGCCTCATTTGGTGTACAGGGGCCGGGAGATATCACCAGATGACGCGGGGCAAGCTGCTCAATATCCGCCAATGTCAGGCTATCATTACGCCGCACGCACACCTCAACCCCCAGCTCACAAAAATACTGGTACAAGTTGTAGGTAAAAGAGTCGTAATTATCGATAAGCAGCAGCATAAAAAACTCGGGGCAATATGACCATAACCGCTATACAGTTTGGGGCTGAAAGCGATAAAAGATGTGCTGGGTTATACCCAGATCAAGCCGGAATATCAAGACGCGCTAGCTGAGGGCGTGTTCGTTTGCCGGTAAAATAAAAACCGCCCAATCTAAACCTCCCCTATTGTATCAGGCAAGTTTACACCGAGCGGTTCTTTACAGCACACAGCCAGATATCATCCAGCAACCGAGGCTGGATAACGCCTTAGCAAGGATGCTTATTTAGCGATTTTCTCACCAGCCAGTTGACGCATGGCGTTATCCATAGCGGTAACTAGCAGCATTTGCGGATCTTTTGCGCAGAATGCGTTCAGGTTGGCAATCACTTTACCGTCAACGTCGGCTGATTTGTCAATCTTCAGGCCACGGGTTTCCACACTGGCGTTACCCATCATGGCAACCAGTTCAGCCACATCTTGACTGTTCTCTTTGGCCATCTCACCGGCATCAGCACAAGTCATGTACATTTCAGCCGGTAAACCTGCAGGTTCTGCAGCCCATACCGCTGGAGCTGCCGTCAACGCCAAAGCAAACAATGCAATCTTTTTCATTTTCTCATCCCGTTAAAGCAAATTAATCTGTATAAAAAAGTCAGGTAAGCCGCTAATTACTTAATGCGACCGATGATTGCACCACCGGCACCACCAACCACTGCACCTTTAATCGCGCCTTCAATACCGTTACCAGACAACAGACCAGCGGCTACGCCGACAGCAGCACCCACTTTTGCGCCTTTGCGTGAGTCACGGCCTTTTTTACCTTTATCAGTCAGCGCACCTGCTCCTGCACCTAACGCCGCGCCTTTGAGTACGCCGTTAATGCCGTTACCGGAAACTAAACCGACCGCTGCACCAACCATTGCCCCTTTGGTCATACGGTTAGCGGCAAAGGCCGCAGGTGCGGTCAGTAATGATGCTGATGTCAACAGAACGATCAGCAAACGCGGTACACGAACACCTAATTTGGCTACCATGCGCTTTTCTCCCACTTTGTAAGTGATATCTATTATGAGCAGTAGTGCACTGCTTAACTGCCGCACACAATACAAGGTGTGTAAGCGTATGTTTTAACATTTCGTGGCATTTACCCGTTTTATCGCCCTATAAAAGAGAAAAATTATCTACGCAGATCACATTTCCATACAATTTTGTATGACCTAAAGTTACACTTTAGTGATCTGACGCACAAAGCTACGCAAACGTTTTACATAGACTGCGCGCTTTTATTTTCTCACTCCAAATACGGTAACTTGCGATGAGCACAATGAACCGAATCCGATTAACCTGGATTAGCTTCCTGTCATTTGGCCTGACTGGCGCCCTGATTGTTGTCACAGGAATCGTCATGAACTCAGTGGCTGATTTCTTTGACATTCCACTGGCTGACATG
Organism: Plesiomonas sp.; assembly: GCF_051650925.1. Taxonomy (NCBI): domain Bacteria; kingdom Pseudomonadati; phylum Pseudomonadota; class Gammaproteobacteria; order Enterobacterales; family Enterobacteriaceae; genus Plesiomonas; species Plesiomonas sp. The sequence goes on along the minus strand of NZ_JBOFRH010000129.1, from coordinate 12,109 downwards.
GGTAACACCTTCACCTTTCTCAATACCGGTATTCTGGTCGCGATATTTTTGAATGCGTGGTTGGTCGATATTATCTCTCTCAAACGACAGTTAAGTTTTGGCTTTGTGCTGATGCTGTTAAGCGTGTTGGGGCTAATGTTCAGCCACGGGCTGGGATTATTCTCACTGTGTATGTTTGTGCTAGGTATCGTCAGCGGCATTACCATGTCAATTGGTACCTATTTAATCGCCCATCTGTATCATGGCCGCCAGCGTGGTTCTATGCTGTTGATTACTGACTCTTTTTTCAGTATGGCGGGTATGATTTTTCCGGTCGCGGCAGGCTATATTCTGGCAACCCACTGTGCGTGGTATTGGGTATATGCGCTGATTGCGGTGATTTATTTGGCGATTTTCATTCTGACGCTGACCTCTGAGTTTCCGCCACTGCATCTGGAAAAAAAGCAAAACAACCAACCTGCACCAAAAGAGCGCTGGGGAACTGGTGTGTATTTAATTGCCTGTGCTGCGCTGTGCTACATCCTCGGACAGATGATTTTTATCTCTTGGCTGCCTGATTATGTCGAAAACAGTTTTGCGATGAGCGTTGAAAAAGCCGGGACGCTGGTCGGCAGTTTCTGGATGGCTTACATGATTGGTATGTGGATTTTCAGTCTGTTAGTGCGGGCTTTTGAGCTGTATCGTCTGGTGTTGGTGCTGACCATACTGGCCGCTGCTGCCATGTATGCCTTTATCGGCGATACCCATGCCCAGTATCTGCATGTCTCCATTATTGCACTGGGTTTTGTTTCCAGTGCTATTTATACCTCATTGATTACACTGGGATCACAGCAAACCAAAACCGCATCGCCGCGTCTGGTTAACTTTATTCTGACCTGTGGTACAGTCGGCACTATGCTCACTTTCGTGATCAGCAGCCCGATTATTCACCAGTTCGGTACCAAAACTGCGCTTTGGGTAGCCAACGGCCTCTATTTTGCCGTCTTTGTGTTTACCTTGTTGCTTGGTGCATTTACCCAACACCGTGCACACGGGCATGTCTAATTCAGTGCGCTAATGAATTGAAAAACCACTAAAATAGCGTGAAGATTGACTCGATAATTGGTGCGATATCACCAGAATACCATGGTATAACGCACCAATTACCGATAAACAAAGCACTGATACAGTCAACACTGAGATAGTAAACACCGATACAGCAAACACCGAGAACTCCGTCAGGGATAAACCGTTAGCCCTTATCATGCAAGGTCAAATCACGGATATCCGTGCTCACCCCATTTTTCATTACCGACTGAATACCGTGCTGAGCTGAGGCTTCTGAGGCGTACATCTGACTCTGGCCAATAATCTGATGATTACGGGCTTTGAGCACAAAATAGGGCTTATTTGAGCTCGAATGCTTTAACTCAAAATGAGCTACATCCGGTGCATTTTTTTGTACCGATTCAATGCCATTCAGAGCAGCTGCTTTTGATGTGTAGCGCTCACTGCTTAGAATAATTTCCCCGTTACTGGCCTTTAAATTAAACACGAACTGCCCGTCAGAGGCTTTTTTCAGTTCAAAATGCCCGATCATGCTCCAACCTCATTCTCATTTCTGTTTCATCTGCCACTGTGGATACACAGCCCCGATAACCCATTTTGCTCAGATAGCACGGTATATTCGCCCGCACAGCCACAACAGGTTCTACTAATAAAAGTAGTTCGTGAAATGCCAGTCTGTAGAATTTATTTTCAGCCGTAACCTGTGCTCATCTGCGTATTAACGAATACGCTGCAACACTCGGCCAGAAAGCGAAGCATCAATTTGCCATTGATAATCAAAATGCTGCATCACACTCGGATTTCCCTGCGCTGAAAGGCTGATCGCGTGCAGGCGGTTACCGGCCTGATGCAAATCAGCAAGCTGCTTGATAAGCGGGTCAGACAAGCGATTGGTGATAAAATCAGACAGAACAATCAGATCGGCATTGTGGTATGCCGACTCTTTTTGCAACAGCAGTGCTCGCTCAATGCAGGCATTTAAATCCGTTCCACCCAAAAATCGGTACGATAAAAAGGCTTTGGCATGGCTCATGCCCTGTGCGCCGTTTAGCTCAAAACAGACCACATCAGTGGAAAAAATCAACACATAGCAATTGCGCCCCTGCGCAATTGCTTGCTGCATCAGCGCCAGACACATCCCTTTTGCGCAGCGCTCCGGATAACCGGCCATTGAACCGGAGGTATCCACACAAATAATAAACGGGCCACCGCGCTCAAGCCCCGCGGGTTGCCGCTGTTGCTGGGCAGTGCGATGCTGTGGCTGGATCACCTGATCACTGCCATCGAGCTGATAACTAAGCAACTGCCCCTCGGCTAACTGTTTGTAGAACAAAAACTCAAGCTCATCCACCGACAGCATAATCGCCGAGCTGGTGAGCAAGCGCTCCAGATCACGGCCAAAACGAATCCCTGCAACCTCCTCCGGTTGTGGCACTTTCTGGGCGGCCCGTTGTGGTGCAGTTCGCTGGCGTTGCTGGGCGGCTATCGCCTCTGCCGCTTTACGGCCAAGTTCAGCGGCAATGGTTTTCAATGCTGACTGTCGGCTCAGCCACTGGGCCAGCGCTGCCAGCTCGGTCATCTCTCGGCGGCTGAGTGTGGCATCTGCCATATCCCAGAGGCGACCTGACTGCTCGCTATCTCCTGCAGGCACGAGCTGCGTAAGTTGCTCGGTACTCTGCATGCGCTGATACAGCGCTTCTAACTGCACCGCACGAGCCTTATCCAGCCAGACAATCTGTTCGGCCAACACATCCTGATCAAGATAACGCTCCCAGCGCACCATAAACTCGCTGCGTAGTTCAGTTAACTCCTTCTCGGAACGGTGTGATTTATAGGCAGTAATCAGCGGTTTTATCGCACTTTCAAGCGGAGCAACACCTTTGATTTGCAGCCGTAAGGCTTCAAGATGGGTCAGAAACTCGCCCATCTCCATCGTCTCATAGCTGTGAAATAGCCCGAGCGTATGAATGGCTGCCTGTGATAGATTCTGGTGCAAAATCACCACGCTCATCCGAGCTTTCCAGCGATCAGCCTCGCGCTGTAACAGCCCTTTCAGCCACGGCTGGCGCGTGGTGTGCTCCTGCAACTGGGGCGATTGCAGCAACTGTTTTCCGGCTTGTTCCACCACCCGCTCGACATGTTTTAGTGCGGCATCGAGCAGGGCCGGATCACGCACCGGCATGGTGTTTGATCCGCTGGTAGGTCGCTTCTATCCCTTGAATGCCATTTTTCACCTGATCCAGATCGCACAGTAGCTGATCTAAGCTGCGTTGGATCTGGTCAATAAATAGCTGATCGGCAAAGTGGTGTGGCACGGTTTTCAGGAACTGATCACGCTGCACCTGCAGGCGTTGCATGAGTGTTTGCTGTTGTTGCTCAAGGGAAGTTAGCGCAGTTTGCCACTGTTGTTCTGTCTGCGCACTGACTGGCCAGATACCGGAGATCCCAAGCGGGACATCGTGGTTAGCATTGTCGCGCACAACCAGTTGCATCTGGCTATCAAGCGCAAAGCTGACATGCTGCGAACTGGTCTGGGTATTAATAAACACCGGTACTGTGCCCAACCCTTTAGCCAACAGCTTTTGCAGCTCGGTTGGATCAAGCAACAGTTGATAAGCCGGCTCTGGGTTGGCACGGGTTAAGACCGGATCGGCCACCAACGGGATCAGGCGAATCAACCCCTTGTGTGCCATATGGCGAAACTCAGCAGCCTGACTCAGATCCAACTGATAGCGCTCACCACGCAAGCCATTGCTTTTTATCAATAAAGGCCGCACGGCTGCCATGCGAGTTGCCAGTTGATGCACAATCTGATCATGCAGATGGGCGATTTGCTCGCGAAACTCATGCTGATCGTAGGCCATGTTTTCCGCATAATCACTGATCAAGGTACGAACAAATTCACGGGTTGGCAGATCACGCCACAAGCAGTTAACCAAAATCAGCAGATCAGTCGGGGTGATCTGCGCACGGCCGTTAAAAAACGCACACGCCCGCAGCAGATGAATGGATTTTTTCCAGCGCCGATCTGAGATATACAGATCGATCTCTGGGTCTTGTTGCTGCTTCTCTTCCAGCTGAGTTTTAATGTAGTAGATTTTTTCAAAGCAGCTGTCGGGCAGATCCACCAGCGGGATCTGCTGCTGCCATGCCAAATACTCTTGCTCTGAAATTTTCAGATCAGCCGGTACCGGATCACGATAGACATCATCAGCCGCCACCACCATAGAGCGAAAATTATCTTTCTGCTCCACTTTGCCCACATACACCCGCAGCAGCATGCGATCATAAAACGGATCAAGCCCGCCATGCGGATCGGGCAACTCATTTGAGGCTGTGATCAGTAAACGCATCGGCAGTTTGAGCATCTGTGTGCCGTTACGAAACAGCTTTTCGTTTAGCACGGTCAACAGCGTATTTAAAATAGCGGGGCTGGCTTTCCAGATCTCATCCAAAAAAACAATGTGGGCAGCCGGAAGATAGCCTTCGGTCAAACGCACATATAAGCCCTGCTCTTTGAGCGCCAAAATAGAGAGTGGGCCAAACACCTCTTCCGGTGTCGAAAAGCGGGTCATCAGATATTCAAACGTACTCGCTTCATTAAACGCGTACATTAAACGCTTTGCGATCAGGCTTTTACCAATACCTGGGGGCCCGAGTAAAAAAACACTCTCGCCGGATAACGCCGCCAATAAGCTGAGTTTAAACGCATTTTGGCGTTCGTATACGCCTTCGCACAAATGATGATTCAGGCGGCTGACGCGGCTATTCAACCGTTCGCCTTGTTGTAAAGAGAACATTAAGCGCACTTCCTCTGAGCATCTGCCGTATCCGGTACAACCGCATAAAATTGGTAGTACCTACGGAAGAATCCATCTATTACAACGTGCAGCAGCAGAATATTTAGGGGATAACCTGACTCACAACACAATACAACGTCGCGCATCAACTTACTTGGCACGGTAAGGCAATGTCAATTGTTCAGAGCACCAAGCTTTGATACAAATTGTCACACCCACTCACAATACAACACAATCACCAAAACTGATTAACATTATTCTTGAAGATCACCATACAAGAAAAAACCGAGCCGGTACTGCGCTGTCTGGCGCAAGTACCGTACTCGGTTAATCAGATGTGATCAATTGGCGGAAAAAACAACATCAACGGGAAAATGTGACTTTTTCTGCCTCAGGAAGGTAAATATGGGTCTGTGCCGGTTGAGTTGTTGCGATCACCTTACCATCACGCACCGAATAACGAACCGGCACTTGGCGGCGCAACGCATCAAAACCATTTTCGGCCGGAAGAATAAGCACGCTGCCGCGTTTACCCACGTCAAGACCATAATCCTGCAGATTCAAGGTTCGTGCACTGTAGTCAGAGATCAGTTTCAAACCATCATTAAGCTGACCATAGCCCATCAACTGACACACGTGCATGCCCATATGCAGCACCTGCAACATATTAGCGGTACCGAGTGGATACCAAGGGTCAAACACATCATCATGCCCGAAACAGACATTAATGCCCGACTCGAGCATCTCTTTCACGCGTGTAACACCACGGCGCTTAGGGTAAGTATCAAATCGCCCTTGTAAGTGAATATTCACCAGCGGATTGGCAACAAAGTTGATGCCTGAAATGCGCAGCAACCGGAACAACCGTGAAGCGTACGCGCCATTGTACGAGTGCATCGCTGTCGTGTGGCTGGCGGTTACTCGCTCGCCCATCCCCTCGCGGTGTGCCAGTGCAGCCAGCGTCTCAACAAAGCGTGACTGTTCATCATCAATTTCATCACAGTGCACATCCACCAAGCGGTCATACTTAGTGGCCAACGCCATCATTTTATGCAGAGATTCAACGCCATACTCACGGGTAAATTCAAAGTGCGGAATCGCCCCGACCACATCAGCACCCAGACGCAGCGCCTCTTCCAGCAGAGCCTCACCGTTCGGATAAGAGAGGATCCCCTCTTGTGGGAAGGCAACAATTTGCAAGTCAACCCAGTCGGCCACTTCCTGCTTCACTTCCAGCATCGCTTTCAGTGCAGTCAACTGCTGATCAGACACATCCACATGGGTACGCACATGCTGAATACCGTTGGCTATCTGCCATTTCAGTGTCTGCCATGCACGCTGCTTGACGTCCTCATGTGTCAAAAAGGCTTTACGCTCTGCCCAGCACTCAATGCCTTCAAACAGTGTGCCTGAGTCATTCCAACGTGGAACACCGGCGGTTTGAGTGGTATCCAGATGAATATGGGGTTCGATAAATGGCGCACAAGCTAATCCGCCTTCAGCATCCAGTACCTCTGCCCCCTCAGGGATTGGCACTGCCTGTTCCATCGGCACAATATGCTGAAATTTTTGCTGATGAATTACCAACTGCCACAAGCCTTCGCGGTCAGTGAGACGTGCATTCTGAATGAACATGGTGAGCCTCAAATTAGGGTGTTCTGTTTTTTTACAGCGAAGAGTCGCCTATCACAAGTAGATACGGTGGCCGTCTGGCTTATTGCTGATACCACCTGCCACCGTTTGTAGAGAGTAAACCGATTATTTCGGTATCCTATTATCTGACCACCGCCTGATTTTAGCTTGCGTACCCTCGCTATGACACACCGTATTGCGCACGCAGTTGGCGGTTAACTAACGGGTTCAGTACTAAGTAGCTCAGTGCGCCGCCCAATACCGCGTTAACCGGAACAATACCCGGCAACAGATGACCAGCCGCAACACCGAGTGCAACCGCTGCAATCGCCGCCCAGTTCACCTGCAAGAAATGCGCGGTAGCAAAATCCTGATAGTGCTTACGGCGCAGCAGGTAGTCAGTAATAATTACGCCGCCAATCGGTGGAATAGCGGCCGATAAAAATGTCAGCCAGCCAACAAAGTTGTTATACAACCAGAGGGCGCACAATGTACCAATCAGCCCGTTTGCGATGGCCAGCTTTTTACTCGACCAACCGGTAATATTGGCAAAACCTAAGCCCGAGGCATACAGGGCGTTGTCATTCGTGGTCCAAATATTAAGCCCCAGTACAATAATGGCCGGGATCAGTAAGCCCTGTGCCAACATCACATCAGAGATATCCGCTTTACCCAGCACAGCAGCGCCTGCCGCACCAAATACAAACATCAGGGTGTTGCCGATGAAAAAGGCAATCATGGTGATCCAAACAGCCGATTTTGCGCTACGCCCGAAACGGACAAAATCAGCCGTTAAACTTCCTGCGCTGATAAATGAACCTACCACCAAAGCCAGTGCGGTGGAAAATGAGAGCGGCTGAGTCGGAACAATGGCCTGTACTGCCGTCAACCCACCTGCACCACTCACTGCCAGCCACACCGAGTAACTGCCCAAAATAGCAATCGCAGGTACGGCGATAACCGACAAGATCATCAGTGCTGAAATACCAAACATCACGGTAGCGGTCATCAGCAGGCCGGAGAACACAATCAGTAAATTCACATCCCATCCGGTCGCTTTGCCGACCGGAATAGCGAACATTGCCACGCCAACACCGAACCAGCCAACCTGTGTACCGCCGAGCAGTGCCGAAGGTAGCCATGAACCTTTAATGCCAAATGAGTAACGCGCGAGAAGGTGGGTCGAAAGGCCGGTGTCTGCACCGATGTAGCCAAGAAAGGAGGTATAAATGCCGAGAAGAAGATTACCGATGAGTACTGCGAGGAAAAAATCGTTGAAAGCCAATCCGGTGCCGAGTGTGCCGCCCGTCCACATACTGGCAGAAAAAAAGGTCAGCCCCAACATAACGAATGTTAATGACATGACCCCTTTACGCGCCGACTGAGGGACGACCCCCAGACTGTAATTGTTATCGCTTGCCATTACCCCTCCCGCATCATCCGGCCAAAAAAATCTGCCGCATATTATAGCGTTAAGAATAAAATGCAAACGTTTTCGTCTGCTTTCTACATCAGACAAATAGCAGTAAAAACCAGACAATAATGCTAACTCAGTGTATTACATAAAAAAACCACCGCAGCAGGTAAGCATGACGGTGGTTTTTAAATATTGAGGCAGCTAAACGGCAGTATTGATCAACACAGCCCGTCAATTTGCTTAGAATACGAGCAACCAGCCCTGATTTTATCCATTCTGATTGTTACTCGTACTCATTTTACTTGCGTTTATTTTGGGCGAGCGACAAATCCGACCGCTTGGTAAACGCTGCTAAGTGTTGCCTGTGCACGCGCTGAGGCTTTTTCCGCACCTTCACGCATCACCTGCTCAAGGTAGGCTTCATCAGCACGGAATGTTGCAAAACGCTGTTGCAGCTCCGTCAGCATACCGGAAACTGCATCAGCCACTGCGCCTTTCAGATGGCCGTACATTTTCCCTTCAAACTCAGCTTCTAACTCGCTAATACTCTTGCCGGTGACACCAGACAGAATATCCAGCAAATTCGAGACACCCGGTTTTTCGGCCACATCATAACGCACCACCGGCGGTTCGGCCGAGTCGGTCATCGCGCGCTTAATTTTTTTAGTGACTGATTTTGGATCTTCAAGCAAACCAATCACGTTATTGCGGTTGTCATCGGATTTCGACATTTTCTTGGTCGGCTCAAGCAAAGACATCACACGCGCGCCAACTTTCGGAATAAATGGCTCCGGAATACGGAAAATATCACCGTACAGAGTGTTAAAGCGGTGTGCGATATCACGCGTCAGTTCAAGATGCTGCTTTTGATCTTCCCCTACTGGCACTTGTGCGGTCTGATACAACAAAATATCGGCCGCCATCAGCGCAGGGTAATCAAATAATCCGGCGGTAATATTTTCCGCATAGCGTGATGATTTATCTTTAAATTGGGTCATGCGGCTAAGCTCGCCAAAATAGGCATAGCAGTTCAATACCCAACCAAGCTGGGTATGTTCCGGCACATGTGACTGCACAAAAATAGTGCTTTTCGCCGGATCAATACCACAGGCCAGATATAACGCCAACGTATCAAGCGTTGCTTTACGCAGTGTTGTCGGATCTTGGCGCACAGTAATGGCATGCAAATCAACGATGCAAAATAGGCAGTCATACTCATCTTGCATCTTTACCCACTGGCGCAAAGCTCCCATGTAGTTACCAATGCTCAGTTCACCAGACGGCTGTACTCCGCTAAAGACAACCGGTTTTTTGCTTACAGTGGGTTCACTCATCACAACGTTTCCTAAAAATGTAGATAATCACTTGGTATTCTGTGCAAGACCTACGTAATCGCATAAACGCATGTATATGTCTCTTGCACAGCAAAGATCACCAGAAGTGATCAACACCAGTCGTCAAAAACTAATACTCACAAAGCCAATCCCATCACCTACAGCACCGCCACTAGCAATCAGCGCGCAATACCCAGCGCCCCCAATAGGCCAGCGAAGTTATCCAAGATCAGATCAGGTTCACTGTGTGCAATCGGTTCATCATAGTTATAGCCATATGTCAGCCCGACACTCGGACAGCCGGCAGCTTTGGCCGCTTTAATGTCGTTTTCTGAATCACCAACCACCAGCAGTTCATGCGGGCGCAGGCCTAGTGTACCCAATACCAGATACAGCCCTGCGGGGTGCGGTTTGCGTACCGCAACATCATCGCCACCAATTGTAGGGGAAAAATAGAGATCCAGATTCAACGCTTGAAGCAGTGGTGCAACAAAAGCAGTGGGCTTATTGGTCACAATCGCCAACGGCAACCCCTGCTCTTTAAGGCTAAACAGCGTATCCATTACGCCGGGATAAGTGCGGCTACTCACACATAGGTGAGTAGCGTAGTGCTGATCAAAACGAGCTCGAGCTTCCCGCACTTTTACTATATCAGGCACAAAACCCTCTTGTGCCCATGTCAGTGCGCGCTTGACTAACGAATCTGCACCGTTTCCCACCCATTCACGGACACGTGCTTCACCGGCAGTCGGATACTGTAAATCCTGTAGCATTAAATCTATCGCCAGCGCCAGATCAGGCACGCTATCAACCAGCGTCCCATCAAGATCAAACGCAATACCGCGAATGCCGGTAAAATAACTCATCGTGCCAGCTCCGCGCGCATCTGTTCGATCACCGCGCGGTAATCTGGCTGATTAAAAATGGCCGATCCCGCGACAAACATATCGGCACCAGCATCAGCAATCTGGCGAATGTTGTCTACCGTTACACCGCCATCAATTTCCAACTGAATCTGACGGCCGCTTTGATCGATACGACGACGCGCTTCGCGCAGTTTATCCAGTGTTCCCGGAATAAATTTCTGCCCACCAAACCCTGGGTTAACTGACATCAGCAAAATGACATCCAGTTTATCCATGACATAATCAAGGTAGTGCAGTGGTGTTGCCGGATTAAAGACCAAACCGGCTTTACAGCCATGATCTTTAATCAGCTGTAAGGTTCGGTCGATATGTTCAGACGCTTCGGGGTGAAACGTAATAAAACTGGCGCCTGCTTTGGCAAAATCAGGAATAATCCGGTCAACCGGCTTAACCATCAGGTGCACATCAATCGGTGCGGTAATTCCGTAATCACGCAGTGCCTGACAAACCATCGGGCCCATCGTCAGATTAGGCACATAATGATTATCCATCACATCAAAATGCACCACATCAGCGCCTGCTGCAAGTACCTTAGCAACATCATCCCCTAAACGGGCAAAATCAGCTGATAAAATTGATGGCGCAATTACGTAATCCTTCATGATGTCACTCTCCAGCAAGATACAGGGAAACTCAGAGTCTGTTATTAACGGTCAACCGTTTAGGTAAACCATTCATAACCGAGGGTTATAAGATTGCTTATTATCGTGTTTATGTTTTATCACGTTGCACTTAGCGCTTATATTTAAGCTTTGCAGGCAAAAACAGTGCCAATAACTCATCGACTTTATTGCGCGAACCACCGTTCCGACTAATGGTTCGTTTAACCTGTACCACATTCAGCTTCGCCCCTTGATATAAACGGCGGGTTAGCGCGGTATCATGGTTAGATATCAATACCGGAATGCGGTGAATAGCCGCAGCACGATCGGCCAGTTCAGCCAATGTTGCCTGATCGTCCAATGAAAACCCGTTACTGTGGTAAGTGGTAAAATTGGCGGTAGTAGAGAGCGGTGCATACGGCGGATCACAATACACCACGCAGGTCGGGGTGATTCTGGCTAAGGTTTCGGTATAGCTTTCACAAACAAAGGTGGCGCGTTTTGCTTTTTCGGCAAAGTAGCGCAACTCATCTTCCGGAAAATAGGGTTTTTTGTAGGAACCAAAAGGCACATTGAACCCCCCTTTCAGGTTATAACGGCATAAACCATTAAACCCGTGGCGATTCATGTACAAAAAAATCACCGCGCGGCGATAAGGATCAACGGTGCGATTAAACTCTTCACGTAACGCGTAGTAGGCCAGCGCATTATTGTACTCAGGCGTAAACAGCACCCGCGCATCAATAATAAAACGCTCCACATCCTGTTTAACCAGATTGTAGAGATTAATCAGATCGCTATTAATATCGGCCAGCAAATACTCGTCAAAATCAGTATTCAAAAAAACAGACCCAGCCCCTACAAAAGGCTCGATCAGTCTCTGTCCTGACGGCAAGTGGCGGCGGATCTCGTCAACCAGGCTGTATTTTCCACCGGCCCATTTGAGGAAAGCGCGATACTTCTTCATGCTGTTTTTTGCCACTTATAGTCTGCGTTAAAGCGGCGCATTGTACTCGGATTACCGCGCCGCTTCAGTGTCTTATTGCGCTAGTTTCAATTCAGCTTGAACCAAGCGGTATGATTTTACCCACGGTTGCTCTTTTTTAAGCACTGCTGGTAGGGCCGCAATGGCCTTTTTTGCTGCACTTACACTGGCATAGTTGCCACTGATAATCACGTACCACGGCTTATTATTACGGCGGGTTTCGTAGACAGTTAGCGTAGACGCTCGGCCACTTTTTTCCACCAATTTCCAAGCCTCACTAAATGAGTGTGAACCTGATAACTGTACCGTGTAATGCTTCGGTGATATTTTTTCAATCTCGGTTTTATCCGACATGCTACCAGAGGC
>NZ_JBOFRH010000128.1:0-1163 GCF_051650925.1 Plesiomonas sp. | reverse complement strand
GCCCGCAAGACACTCAGCAATATCTGCAAAGTTGCTTAAGCAGCCGCGAGCGCGAAATTTTTTTGGTCCTGTTTTTGGATAATCAGCATCGGGTGATCAAAAAAGAGGAGTTATTTGCCGGAACATTTAATAGCGCCACCGTGCATCCCCGTGAAATAATCAAAGCGGCACTGGCATGTAATGCGGCGGCACTGATTTTGGCGCATAACCATCCCTCTGGCGTTGCTGAGCCCAGTCGAGCTGATCGGCAAATTACGCGTCAGATTCAAGATGCCTGTGCATTAGTGGAGATCCGAGTGCTCGATCATGTGGTGGTTGGCACCGGTGAAACCGTTTCGTTTGCGGAGCGGGGGTGGATATAGCGTAAATTAATAATAAAAAGAGCATGGAAAATTGCATGATTGATAATCAGCATCAGCCACATCCATATGATAAATCTCATATTCGTCTGTCATATATCACGCACTTTTACTGCAACCAAACCAATATTGACTCGGTTACCGAGCTACTGCGCCATTATGAGCAGTATGATCCGGCCTTGCTGGATGTGATTGAATTTGTGATTGTGGATGATGGTTCACCGGTTGAATACGAGATCCCGCAGCTGAATCTGAACATCACTTGGCTGCGTATCAATGAAGATATCCAGTGGAATCAGGCCGGTGCCCGCAATCTGGGGGTCACCTATGCGAAGTCCGATCGGATTGTACTGTCTGATTTAGACCATATTTTCCCGCCTGAAACACTGCATTATATGGCGTACCGTCGTCATCCGGGGCGCAGCTTTTTTAAAGTGTACCGAACCGATGAGCAGGGTCAGCGGCAGACCGGCCACTCTAATTTATTTTACATGTCACGCGCACGCTTCATGCGTTTTTTTGGCTATGACGAAGATTTTGCCGGTCACTATGGGGCGGAAGATTACCGCTTCGTGAAGTTTCAAAAGCACCACGGCTCGCGGCAACGTTATTTGCCGGCGCGGTATCGCTGTTTTGAGCGGCAAAAATTAAACCGCAAGACTTCGTACCACAGTTTGAACCGCAGTTTGGCCTACAATACGCCGGTGGATGCGCGTAAAAAGCAGGAAATTGAGCAACACGGACGGGAATTTGGCCACAGTCGACTGTTTTTAAATTTTACTTGGCACGTGAAAGCGGTATTCT
>NZ_JBOFRH010000127.1:0-1187 GCF_051650925.1 Plesiomonas sp. | reverse complement strand
ACGCGTGAGCGTATCCGTCAGATTGAAGCCAAGGCACTGCGCAAACTGCGCCATCCGAGCCGCTCGGAAGTGCTGCGTAGCTTCCTCGACGAATAACATCGTCAGTCGCGTCACGCAAGGCAATAAAAAAGCCCGTCATTGACGGGCTTTTTCTTTATCGGTAGTACTCTCTACATCGCTATTGAAATTATAACTCTCAGGCCCTGTTAGCCAGTCACATGAGCTTGATACCAAGGCAACTCAGTCATCCGCAAATGAGTACAACCAAACGGGATCAACGTTAGCGTTTTTACTGGCGCATTCACCATAACAGGGCTAACAGGCAATTCTCCCGCCAAACAAGCAGATTCCGATTGCCACTGCGCTAACGCGACCGCCTCGACAGTTAAGCTTGCCGGTGGCGTTTCACGACTGAACGGTACTGAAGTCAATGTACCCGAATGCCATTGAGCCGAAACTGGATTGATAGCCCAATTCCACGGTGATGCGGGATGAACGCTGTAATCACAATGCGGTGCTTCGCGGTAAGGTTTATCTTGATTGATTTGCTGCCATTCTTCTGCCAGTGGTAAAGCATAGACCAGTGGGCCATAACTCAATGTGACAGCCTGATTAAAACGTTGTTCTTGCTGCAGTTGAAAACTAAAACTTAGCGTTATCTGCTGCTTTCCTTGCCAAACCCGAGTTAACGCGACCTCAGTACGGGCACCAATACTGACCGTTTCACCATTTACGCATATCACCGTATCAGCTGACCACTGTGGGATCCGCAAGCGTAAAGTAAATTCTACTGGTTGCACACACTCGAGCGTCACATTAACGTCAGAGGAGAAGGGATAGGTAGAATCACAAAATACCGAAATGGCAGTTCCATTGACTTCAGTCTGAAATGCTAACGGAATATAAGATACTGCGACTAACTCGTTTGTATTTTGCAACCACGCATGAGCAACAAATTTAGGTAATCCTTGATGATAATTGGATGTGCAACAACCAAAATGCGGCATTAATCCGTAGATATTGGCATCAGCATCATTCGTGCACCACGGCATCGCATCATCCACGACACAAGCCACCTGATTCACTTGCTGGTTATACTGATGAGCCCACATATCACGAGTGAAATAAGCGGGTAAGGCATTAAACGCGATTTTTTCCAACTGGTCAGCAAAGCGTAAATCACCATA
>NZ_JBOFRH010000126.1:0-5067 GCF_051650925.1 Plesiomonas sp. | reverse complement strand
CTTAGGCGTAATATTATCTGGAACATTACTGCATTCTTTAACCGCAGCGTGAATACTTAGCGTTTTACTCTTCAGTGAGATCAGCTCAGCTGAGTTGTTTTCCATCACTGGCTTTTCTTGCATTGAACAGCTTAACTTTGAATAGATAGAATCGGCTCTAATATCCATAATATTTTCACTCCTATTTCACATCTATTATTTTTCACCGGTTAAATGTTTTATCACTATCCATCTTATTTCTACACAAAGCTGTAGTGATGAACAGTAAAACCATCCTCTAAACCTACAATGTCACGTGATAAATAACTTGCAAAAAGTAACCATAGTTAAAACAATGATCCCATCAATATCCACAGACACAATATACTTACTTAGCGTATTCACTAATAAATCCATGATTGACACTTAGCACAATGATTAGCGCATAAATAATTCATTACTTTTTCATCAGGATGTGAATAAGCCAACCCTCGTATAGTCAAAATTACTCTCATCATCCGGCAATGACAGATATTGACTCTATGACAACAGATACTTCTCATGCGACTTCGCACAACTTAGTCATCAGATTGCTCAACGGCCCTCTGTGCGGCTGTGAATTTCTGTTATTCCCCGGTCGCACTTTGTTTGTCGTGCGAGACCCGTCTCAGGTGGCATCCCCCGAAGTGATCACGGAGTTACCGCCAGATACGCTGTTTATTCCACTCGAACACGGGGGGATTAATTTTGAGCTTCGCTTCAACAATTCTGACTCGTCCGCCATTTCCCTGAGTGAATTAAGTGCCGAGGGCAATGCCAGCAGGGAGTATTCCGCAAGCCTGAATCAAGTGCTACAGATAGGCGGACTTATCTTTGCTCTACGCTTAGAAAATCAAACATGGTCTTCAGAGATATTGGCTTATCCAAACGGCACCCCGAAAATTACCCACTCAACACACCGCCGCTATATACCCGCCGTAGTCGCGTTGGCACTCATCACGGGTGCTGTCGTTATTGCTTTATTTTGGTTATGGCGCACACCTCAAAAGCAAGCGAATGAACTCGGCCTTTTGTTAGGTAACGATAATCAACGTTTTCAAGTGTTGCCTGGGCGCAACAAAACGCTGTATGTCGCCGCCAGCAATGAACGTGATGTGTCATGGGCACAGCAGGTGATCGCGCGAGGCGAAAATAAAGAACCCGCACAAGTCATCAGCACCGAGCGCGAAAATGCACGTATGACACGCTGGCTAGCCGACAATTATCCTGACCTTGCCTATTACCGGCTGCAGATGGATAACCCCCGACTACCGCAGTTGTGGATCAGCCGTCAGCGCGCAGCTCTGAATGATGCTGAGCGCCAGCGTTTAAGCCAACGTTTACTGTCACAGTTTCCTTATGCGGACCAGATCAGCCTTATTGCAATTGATGATGTCACGGTAATTCGTCAGGCAGAAACGGAGCTCAAACGCCAAGCACTCCCATATACACGGCAAGATCACGCGGGTGGTGTCACGTTTGTTGTGCAAGGTGCGTTGGATGATGGCGAACTGCTGCGCGCACGTCAGCTTGTTGAAGAGTACTACCGCCAATGGGGTGGGCGCTATGTGCAGTTTGCAATCGAATTGAAGGATGACTGGCTCAAAGGCCGCTCCTATCAGTACGGTGAGCAGGGCTATATCAAAATGAGCCCCGCCCACTGGTATTTCCCCAAACCACTATGAGCTTTTAGAAGGAAATTAGCATGACATGGTCCGGTTACCTTGATGGAATTTCGCAAAAATTTGACACCGGCGTTGCCAACTTACAAGAACAGGTTGATGAGGCGCTAGCTGAGCTGTCCGAGACTCCATCAGATCCACAACTGCTCGCTAAATATCAGAGCAAACTCTCTGAATACAACTTATACCGCAACGCACAATCCAACACGGTCAAAGTATTCAAAGATATTGATGCCGCCATCATACAAAACTTCCGTTAATCCACTGGAGCCTTGCAGCATGCTGTAAGGCCTTAAGGAGTTGATGCTATGTCACAAATCGCTGCCCCATCATTAGATGCACTGACTGATCGTTATCGCGATATTACACGCCAAGACACCGATATCGTTTCACTTGATGCGCGTCTGATTGATGCATTCTCGCGTTCAGCCGTCAATCTGGGAATGGAAAAAGACGCTATCTTAGCTCGCCTCGAAAACCCGGCAGCAGTTACCGATCCGGCGGAGTTGTTTTCGCTGCAATTGAGATCGTCCAACTATAACTTGGAAGTGTCGCTGATCAGCACTCTGACCCGTAAAGCCGTAGGTGCGGTGGAAGGACTGCTGCGCTCATGAAAAGCTTGCTCGCCGTTTTACTGCTGTTCGTATTAACGGGCTGTCGACAACAAGATCTGCTCGAAGGATTAGATCAGAAGCAAGCCAATGAAGTGATTGCTGTTTTACAGCGGCACAACATTGAGGCCGATAAGGTCGGCCGTGGGAAAGCCGGCTACAGCATTCTCGTAGCCGAGCCAAATTTTGCGGCGGCCGTAGATTGGCTCAAAATCTACGATCTGCCTACACGGCCACGAGTTGAAGTTGCCCAGATGTTTCCTGCAGACTCACTGGTTTCTTCTCCACGAGCGGAAAAGGCACGATTGTACTCGGCAATTGAACAACGCTTAGAGCAATCACTACAAAGCATGGAAGGCCTACTGTCGGCTCGCGTTCATGTTAGCTATGACGTGGAAGCAGGGGAAGGTGGACAACAATCTAAACCCATTCACTTGTCCGCGTTAGCTGTCTATGAGCGTGACATCAATCCTGAACAAAAAGTTAACGATATCAAACGTTTTTTGAAAAACAGCTTCGCCGATGTTGAATATGAAAATATCTCCGTGGTGCTTTCAAAACGTAGTGAAGCGCAGCAGCAAGCGCCGCGCTCCCCTACTCGCAAAAACGAAATTACCAGCATCACCGGCTTATTGGTTTCGATTCCATTTTTGTTCGCGATCGGCATCGCCGTTTGGTATTGGTTGCGCCGCCGAACAGCACCGACTCAGCCAATCCTCCCGGTCGATAATCACGGAGCGGGCGTATGAATACACCGCGTGTTTCGATGCGCCTGCAACGCATTCGGTTTGATCCTCTCTCTTATCTGCACCCGCAGCGGGTGCAGATCCCCGCGAGACTCATCAATACGCCGACAGCACGCACTGCGGTAAATGACATTTTGCTGCGTAGCTATGCGTTGGATTGGCAGCCTTTCCAACTCGACGCATTGACTAAACAGTGGATTCACCATTGGTATCGACTCCCACATGTGGCTTACCTCATCGGCTGTCATAGCTTACGCGCCGATCTCGCGTGGAAAGGCAATTCGTGCAAACTGCCGCATTGGGCCAACAACTTTATGCGGCTCACGTTACCCACCGAAATATCAACGGGTCACAAAGTCATCGGCGATACCGAGCTACTTACGGCCGGATACACACGACTACACCCTTGGGTCGCGCGTCTTCCACAGCCATTAGCTCAACGATTCCCACTGCAGTTTCCAGCCGCCATTGAGATGGCCATTAACGACACAGCCCCCCAAGCGGAGGCTGATCCATTAATTCTGACTTTGGCTCTACAATATGCCGAGAGATATCCCAACATATCATCCACACGCCCCGCTTGAGCGTGTGTTAATTCCACGTAAGACGCTACAACGTCATGCACGTGCCGCCAACTTAGAGCAACAAGCCCAGCATCATGCCCGCCAGCTGCTGCGCGAAGCTCAACAACAAGCCGAGCAGATTCGACAATTGGCCTACCAAGATGGGTATCAGCAGGGGATGCTGGATGCGATGAACCAGATCGGCACATTTATCGCTGACAGCCAGACACTGGCCGTGAACCTTCGTGATAGGCTGCACCAACAGGCTCGACAGTTGCTAGCCCATGCGGTGGAACACCCCGAAACACTCCTGCTGTTACTGGAAGAGTGCTTGCGCAATTTGCCTGTCGTAGACACAACACTCTATCTAATTTTGCCACGCTCGATGCGTCATCAGCATACCCAGTTTAGCGATGTACTCACTGCACATTGGCCTCACCCTTACCAGCTCGACTTCCATACCGACGCCGGTTTCGTGCTGCGCTATGCCGACCAAGTAATCGAATTTTCACCAGAACAATACACAGAAGCCGCCAGTCGAACACTGGTGAATACCTTGGCATCTTTGCCCGAAGAGTGCCACCAACTGTCGCAGCAAGCGCTACAGGCGCTCATCGCTCAATGGCACGTCACAACCCCCTCAGCAGAAGGTGAACAACCCACATGATGATCTCACCGATTACAACAATCGCCGCCACACAGCTCTCAACAGCAACCGAGAACGTCATCCCGCTCAGTGAGCGCATTCCACAACATGCACTCGCCGTATCGGCCACCGAGGAGTCAACCGCGCTTCCAGAAGCCGCGCCTGACATTAATGAAGATTTGCTGGCACACGCCTTTTTAGATGAGTTACGACAGCTAGCACCGTCTGAGGATCCTCGTGAATACGCCAATGCAGTGAGCCAATTGATGCGTGATTTTGTTGACCCTACAACTCAACAGCGCGCATTTGTCACCTTAGAGAAACAGCTTGCTCTTTTACAACGTACATTGGCCGAAGTTGTTGATGACCCAACACTCACCAAACCGCTTACTGCCGTAATGCTCGGTACCGCCAACGTGAAATTAGAAATGACAAAATGGATGCAAGACACGGTGTTATCTGGCGGGGAAATTACTGAGTTTGAAGAGTGGTAAACCCATTGTTTGAACTGATTGCCCCGAGTTTGTCATCCGCTGAGGCTATCATTGTGGCCTACTGTAGCCTCAGCGATTAAGTTAAGCATGACGGTCATTTCGCCCGCGGCGCTGTAACGCATCGGCTCACTTATTACCCCACACGCTATTTTCACGCCTCCCCAATAGCTCGCGCGCAGATTTAACACCCGCGCAAACATTGTGGTATTATTGCAACGTACCGCGCTGTCGTCAGGAGATGACCTGATATCGCTCGCAGCGCGGACGCGACAGGGATACGTTGCCGCAACATCACTTCATCTGCGAC
>NZ_JBOFRH010000125.1:0-1253 GCF_051650925.1 Plesiomonas sp. | reverse complement strand
CGTTGCTCGGCATTATGAATGCGACGCGGCATGGGTTAACTCCACTTTAAATCCTGCTGAAGATGGTAACGTACTGCGTGTATTTTCGCATCCGTCATGTAACAAACTCTGCGCTGCGCACGGCTGAAGCGGTTCTGGTGGTGCTTTGGGGTGTAAGCCGAAGCGGCATGGCTATTGCTTAAATATCAGCGCAGTTCTCTGTTTAAGCATAGCTGCAGCAAGGTTAACTCTCGGCGACGTGAAGCGATGCTGTTAATTCAGGCGATTAATTGCAGTGCTGAATTTATGCTAGGTATTAGAGGCTAGGCACTAGAAGCTATGAATTCATCGTGGGCTTTTTATAATGCTAACAGCATGCAGAGGGATGCGGGTTATGTTTGTGTTATGTTCGAATAACGCAGCAAGCTTACTGTTCAACTGGATTCAAAAACGCGATACAAAACAGAACAACGAAAGGAACGAGGTGATGACGGCAACACAGCAACCGGCCTTACAGTTGCAGGATAACTGGTTGAACGGTGAGAGGGTGCGTCACTGCCCTTCACCCCATTGTGATGCGAGGGCGGCAGACGAGCCGGTATCGTTGCTGGTGGTGCACAATATCAGTTTACCGCCCGGTCAGTTTGGCGGGCCGTACATTGATCAGCTGTTTTGCGGTACTTTGCCGCCAGATGAACATCCGTATTTTGCCGATATTTATCAGCTACGGGTGTCGGCGCACTGTTTGATCCGGCGTGATGGTGAGATTGTGCAGTATGTTCCGTTTAATCAGCGAGCATGGCATGCGGGGGTATCTGAGTATGCGGGGCGGCCACGCTGTAATGATTATTCGGTGGGCATTGAGTTAGAAGGTACTGACGACACACCGTACAGCAATGCGCAATACCAGCGTTTAGTGACACTGACGGCTCTGTTGCTAGACACTTATCCGGCCATGGTGACACCGGAGGGGACTCTCAGGATCACCGGTCACAGCGATATTGCGCCGGGGCGCAAGACCGATCCGGGCCCAGCCTTTGATTGGGATGATTTTTATGCGCGGCTTGCCGTAGTTCGTGGTGAGTCGCATTAATCGAATATACCCTTCTTACGCCAAGTCGCTTGGGTATACCACCGCAATACAATGCAATAAAGGAGTGCCGTGGGCATGAAGCTGTTTAGCTTGCTGTTAATTCTGGCGTGGGAGCGTCTGTTTAAAACCGGCGAGCGCTGGCAACTGGATCACTGGTTGCAAGGGCTGTGGCCGAAAATTC
>NZ_JBOFRH010000124.1:0-1048 GCF_051650925.1 Plesiomonas sp. | reverse complement strand
GGGCAAGCCATGCGTTGATATCCGGCAGTGTTACCCCTCTTTTATGGTGCTTCGCTGTACGCGAAGCGGCCTCGCAACACATCCAGCAACAAGGTTATTTTATGTTATTACCCAGCTTAACCATTGGTAAAAAACTTACCTCGGCTTTTTCGGTTCTCTGCTTACTACTGATTGGGATAGGCGCATTCTCGCTTGTTCAGTTCAAGAACATGAATAATGAATCTCTCGATCTGACCGATAATGTCATTCCTAGCATTCGTACAGCAGCAGCTATCCGCCAGACCATCGCTGATTTTCGCCGCTATGAATTAGGCCTGTTTTTGGTGATGGGCGATCCCGCGCGTAAAGCACAATATCTGCAAGTGCTTGATGGATTAAAAACTGACATCAACGGCATACTCGATGATTATGCCAGACTGGTCTGGGAAGAGAGTGAACAGCAGATCTATAGCCAGATTAAAACCAAATGGGCTCAGTATCTCAATACCCACCAACAACTGTTAAATTGGCTGGGAAATCAGCAAATTGATCAGGCACATACCCTATTACTCGGTCAAGGTATGGCAAGCTATACCTCAATGCTAAATGATGTCACGCTGTTGATTGAGCTGAATGAAAAATATGCAGTCACTGCACATGCTACCGCCGAATCAGTCTACAGCTCCGCTAAAATTAATATTGCTATCTGTATTGTGCTGTCCATTATTTTGGTCGTGATATTTGCCACTGTGCTAACACGGCAAATCCGTAACCCTCTGATTTTATTGGTACAACAAGCGCAGCAAATTGCCAATGGTCATCTCGGCCGCAGCGCACTGTGCGATTACGTTGATTCTGGCAAATTGTCAGATGATGAAATCGGCCAACTGGCCCGCGCAATTCGTCAGATGAAAGAGGGATTAAGCCAGCTGGTGAACGAAATCAGTGGCTCAGTCTCACAGCTCAGTAGTGCAGTTGAAGAGGTCAGTGCCATTGCCGAGCAGTCATCACAAGGTATGCAACAGCAGCAAAGTGAAGTATCACAACTGGCAACTGCCATGAATGAGAT
>NZ_JBOFRH010000123.1:0-3138 GCF_051650925.1 Plesiomonas sp. | reverse complement strand
ATGCTTATCTGCCACGTAACCATCAAACTGCTGAAACAGTGTTAATGTCGTTACCGGCTCAGATACCGTACCGGGCATCCAACGGGGAGGTAAAACCAGCAAGGTTGTACGGCGAGTCTCAGCCATCGGGCGAAACATTTGCAACTCAAAGTCGAGGTTGATTTTTTTACTGGCTCGGCTGGTAAATGCACCCGTTCCATAATTAGGGATCGCATGTTCTAAGCGGCATTCAAGCGGTGTATCTTGTGTCATTACCCATTTTGAATCATCAATGCCGGCAAAAAATACCGTATCCGCCCACGAAGGCAGACTGCTCATCAATAACCCAGCCATAGCGATCTGTAGGCTGCCACGCGTAATACAACACTTTATCATTTTTTCACCACTCCTGAATCCTCTCTTCTTAACGGCAAAGCGAAGGAATACTTTAGTTAACCCCCATAAATTGCAATAATAGAGCGCTAACCCGTTCCATTTATACAGCAGCAAAGAGAATCCATGGCTAAAATAACCGACCCTAACAGCCTGAGCGCCCGTTTTCGTGGCTACTTCCCTGTCGTGATTGATGTTGAAACAGGTGGCTTTAACGCAACAACGGATGCGCTTTTAGAGATTGCCGCAGTCACGCTGAAAATGGATGAAAACGGTTGGTTACTGCCCGATCAAAAATTAAGTTTTAACGTTGAGCCTTTTGAAGGGGCGAATTTAAACCCTGAAGCGCTGGCGTTTACCGGCATTGACCCTTATCACCCATTGCGTGGTGCCGTCAGTGAATATGATGCTTTACATGAAATATTCAAAGTGGTGCGAAAAGAGCTCAAAGCGGCTGAGTGTAACCGTGCGATTGTTGTGGCACACAATGCCGCCTTTGATCACGGTTTTTTAATGTCTGCCGCGCAGCGTGCAAACCTAAAACGCAATCCTTTTCACCCTTTTGCAACGTTTGATACTGCCGCACTGAGTGGTTTGGTGTTAGGGCAAACCGTATTGGCAAAGGCCTGTAAAACGGCACACATTCCCTTTGATAATCATCAGGCGCACTCAGCATTATATGATACCGAGCGTACTGCAGAGCTATTTTGTGAGCTGGTGAACCGCTGGAAGCGTTTAGGCGGCTGGCCACTGGCCATTGATATGGAAGATCTGCCTGAAATGGGTGATCAAACCGTTGATAGTACCAGCAATGAAACCCCCGAGTAATTCCGTGATGTAAATCGCCAGAACAAGCAATAATCCTGCGGGAAACCATCATTTCCCGCAGAGCCTATCTTCAAATATACCCTACCTAATTATATATAAATCAATGAAGTGTGATGCTCTTCCAACAATGCATTATTAGGCTTCTTTTTATCTCCTGCCGAGCACAAAAACGCCCTGACTCCCATTGACATCAAGTTTATGCTATATTAATAGCTTATTATTCTGCCCTATCGGAAAAAAACATGTCAGTCGAAGCTACTTTACTGCAACGCAGCAACGCCCATTGTGAACTTTGTGCCAGCGAACAAGATCTTGTTGTTTACCCTGTATCACACTCTGCTACTGATGATGCTGATCACAGCGTATTGTTATGTGAAACCTGCCGCACTCAGATTGAAAACCCAGCTCTGACTGATGTTAGCCACTGGCGTTGTCTGAACGACAGCATGTGGAGTCAGGTTCCCGCTGTACAAGTGATGGCATGGCGTCAACTCAAACAGCTATCAAGCGAAGTATGGGCACATGATCTGTTAGATATGCTCTATCTTGATGACGAAACCCTTGCATGGGCCGCAGCCGGTGTAGCAGAAGAGTCTGATGATACCCAACCAACACTCGACAGCAATGGCAACCCGCTGCAAGACGGTGACTCGGTTACCCTGATTAAAGATTTAGTCGTGAAAGGTGCTAACTTCACGGCAAAACGCGGCACTATGGTGAAGAATATTACGCTAACCAGCAACCCTGAGCACATTGAAGGCCGAGTTAATGGCGTACATATTGTTCTGGTTGCCGCTTTCCTTAAAAAAGCCTAAGTCTGCCTGATTATCGCCTCATCATGGTTATTTGTTGTATCCGATATACGCAATGATCCGTATGCAACAGCTCACGTTATCAACGTATGTTGCTGATGAGGCGAAAGCTCTTAAAAGTAAAAAATACCAAACAAGAAGAAAGAAGAAAGAAGAAAGAAGAAAGAAGAAAGAAGAAAATATTAGGGATATAGATAGCAGCAACACAACAATAGAATATACCGAACATTGGCATAAAAAAAACGCCGATATCATATCGGCGCCGCAAAAATATATATTCGCTATATAATGCAAATAAATTGAAGGAAGTTAAGACAACGTGGAGTACAGCATCCATCGCATAAATACTGTATTCACCTGCGTAGTAGAGTATGCGACAACAGGCTACCTGCTACTTTGATTTTGCTCAATATTTCGGTCATCGTTATCAAATCTAGCCACAAAAGCCTCTTTCTGCGCATAATTATAGCTACAACCAACGCTTTTTCTTCAGCCAGATACCAATACCAATAGCTACCACCACCAGCGTTACACAAAACAGTGTAAAACTACCACGAAACCCCTCACCCGGAATTCCCTCCAAGTTAACACCAAACAGCCCTGTCAAAAATGAGACCGGTAAAAACATCATTGCCAGCAGTGACATCACATATGTACGGCGATTCATTGCATCAGCCAGCAAATTGGCAATTTCGTCGGCCAATACTGATGTACGCGAGATAGCCGCATCCAAATCATCGAGTGTACGGCCAAGACGTTCGGAAACATCCTGCATCCGACGTTTGTCCTCTTCGCTAAACCACGGGATTTTTTCTGCGGCAATACGTGAATACACATCGCGTTGTGGTGAAAGATAACGGCGTAGAATGATTAATTGTTTGCGAATTAACCCCAGTTGGCCCCGATCAGGCACTTTGTGCTCAAGTAGACCATCTTCCAATTCAATGATGGTCTCATGCAGATCATCAATAAATTCAGAAGCATAATCGGTCATTGCATCACACAATTCAACCACCCACTCGCTACTGTCTGTCGGGCCGTTACCCGACCAAAGTGTTGACTCAACATCCTCCACCGGAAACAGACGGCGTTTGCGGGTTGACACAATCAGCTCGCTGGTGATGTA
>NZ_JBOFRH010000122.1:0-2834 GCF_051650925.1 Plesiomonas sp. | reverse complement strand
CTCAATAAACTATAACAGCACTCAACATGCTTACAGCATGCGCTGAAACAGGATTTTTCCTTCCCCACATTCTGGCACTAACGCACTTTCTTCGTAGCCGACAATGTGGTAGCCGCTGGCAATTAGTAACTGCAGCATCGCCGGATAACGATTCATCGATTTCACCTTCACGCAGTGATACCCCTGCTCGCGCGCCCACATTTCTTGCGCTTGACGCAGC
Source organism: Plesiomonas sp. (assembly GCF_051650925.1). NCBI lineage: Bacteria > Pseudomonadati > Pseudomonadota > Gammaproteobacteria > Enterobacterales > Enterobacteriaceae > Plesiomonas > Plesiomonas sp. The sequence goes on along the minus strand of NZ_JBOFRH010000122.1, from coordinate 2,614 downwards.
TCACTGGCGATGCCCTTGCGGCGATATTCTGGCAATACACCGCCTAGCCAACTGTAAAGCTCACGCTCGGAAATTGCATAGCCCAGTTTGTAGGCAACCGCTCTTCCTTTTGCTCGCGCAATTAAGATCAGCGTCGACTTACCAGCCAAACGCTCTTCTAATAGTACACGCGTTGTCCGGCCATCAAATTCGGGGATCCCCGCATCGACCTGCAGCACATCATCTAAGGTGCCGATTTCTATCTTCATTGCACGTGTCCCTAATCATGTTATGTGCGAGGCGCGTGTTAGCGCGGCTGCAGTGTACGCAGATAGAGATTATTTTCCGAACCATACAGTGCGATGGTGCCATGAGGCGCAAACCCTAAGGCGGTAAGCAGATGATTAGATGCAATATTGTCTGGCAATGTGATACCTAACACTTGGTGGACGCCATGCTGTTCACGAGCATTATCTAACACAGCGAGCGCTGCTTCCTTTGCATAACCCTGACGCCAGTGCGCCGACAAGAAGGCATAACCCAGATCGGGCAAATCCAACTCGTTACGCTGTAACAGGCCACACATACCCACTGGGGTACCGCAGGCTTTAAGCTCAACCAAATTCAAACCAAAACCGTGTTGCGTGTAAGACGCTTGTGGCCCGTGCTGAATATAGTTCAACGCACTTGCCGTATCCCGAACCTGTTTGTCGCCGATATATTGCAAAAATGCCGGTTCATTCAGCAAGTGCTGGATAAATGTGGTATCAGCATCAGTAAAATGTCGCACTCGCAACCGTGCGGTTTCACAAACAATATGCATCTTGAATATCCCTGTCCTATCCCTAAAAAACGCACTATAAGCGGATTACGTGGCTGACTCCAGCATCCGATCCCGCGCTTAGCCATTATCTTTTCTCGTGGTCAATTACGCGCATATCCAGATTCCGACAACCACCGTTCAATCAGCACAACATGCCTTGTAACAGATTAAAACACCGCGACTTATAGCAAATCTAAAGAAGCTGCACCGCATAACACTTTTGGTTATACAGCAGTGTTAGCGTTTCGAGGTTGTGCTACACAGGGGTGACGGCATGTTTGTGATAGCGTCATCTAAATGGTGTAGTGTCGTCAGCAAACTGGCCACTCTCTACCTATACTTGCAGTGTTTTTATGTACATGCACATCAGCGTAACGTTGTTTGCGCCTTAGATAAGTAAGCAGGCAAGAAAGCGTTTTGATGTTCTGCATAATGATTTCAGCTATGGCTGAACATGCGCTTGAACCCTAGGACTCAGAGGCCCTTAGCGTTGATGAGTGTTGGCATGTTAACCATGGCAGCAATGCGTTTCATACTGGAAATGAACAGGAGCTCATATGGAAAATAAACAAAGCACCCCTTCCGGAAAATGTCCGGTCATGCATGGTGCGTTGACCTCATCCGGTTCAGCCAATACCAACGCAGATTGGTGGCCTAAAAGCCTGAATCTGGATATTTTGCACCAGCATGACAGCAAAACTGACCCGATGGGCGCTGCCTTTAACTACCGCGAAGCCCTGAAAACACTGGATGTGGAAGCACTGAAAAATGATGTTAAAGCTCTGATGACCGACAGCCAACCGTGGTGGCCAGCGGACTGGGGACATTACGGCGGTTTAATGATTCGGATGGCATGGCACTCTGCAGGCACTTACCGTACCGCCGATGGCCGTGGCGGTGCTGGGCATGGTAACCAACGTTTTGCCCCTATCAATTCATGGCCTGATAACGTCAACTTGGATAAAGCCCGTCGACTGCTGTGGCCAATCAAGAAAAAATACGGCAATAAGATTAGCTGGGCTGATTTGATTGTTCTCGCCGGTACCATGGCTTATGAATCAATGGGCCTGAAAACCTTTGGTTTTGCGTTTGGTCGCGAAGATATCTGGCATCCTGAAAAAGATGTGTACTGGGGTTCGGAAAAAGAATGGCTGGCCCCCAGCACCGCCCAAAATAGCCGTTACTCCGGTGAACGCGATCTGGAAAACCCGCTCGCCGCGGTGATGATGGGGCTGATTTACGTTAACCCTGAAGGGGTGGATGGTCAGCCAGATCCACTGAAAACAGCCCATGATGTGCGCGTAACCTTCGCACGTATGGCGATGAATGACGAAGAAACCGTTGCGCTTACCGCTGGTGGTCACACCGTGGGGAAATGTCACGGCAATGGCTCCGCCAAAGATTTAGGCCCTGCGCCAGAAGGAGCAGAAATCGAAGATCAAGGCTTCGGTTGGCTGAATAAAACCAGCCGAGGGATTGGCCGCAATACAGTCAGCAGTGGACTGGAAGGCGCATGGACTACCCACCCTACCCAATGGGATAACGGCTACTTTGAGTTGCTGCTCAATTATGACTGGCAACTGGCCAAAAGTCCGGCGGGCGCATGGCAATGGGAGCCAATCAACATCAAAGAAGAAGACAAGCCGGTTGATGTGGAAGACCCAAGCATCCGTTACAACCCCATCATGACCGATGCCGATATGGCCATGAAGATGGATCCGGAATACCGCAAGATCTCCGAGCGATTCTATAAAGACCCAGCCTACTTCTCTGAGGTGTTCGCCCGCGCATGGTACAAGCTGACTCACCGCG
>NZ_JBOFRH010000121.1:0-2377 GCF_051650925.1 Plesiomonas sp. | reverse complement strand
CCGGAGGTAATGACCAGACGATAGAGCAAAGATCCGGTGCATTCAGCGGCAAAAAAGCCAGCGGCCCTTGTGGGCGGAAAATCTGGCGGGCACATTGCTGATGCGACTGCTCAACCCGAACGTTAGCCACCAGTGCGCTGTGGCCGTAATCCCAAAATGTCAGTGGGATATCGGCCTGCTGACGCAGCCATGAGTGCGCGCCATCAGCGCCAACCAGCAAGCGGGTGGTCAGCATTTGTCCGTTATCCAGAGTGAGAAATGCTTCGCTATCGCCAAATACCGCCTGTTGTAATGTGGCGGGTACAATCAGAGTGACATTGCTCTGAGTGCTGACTTTTTCCCACAACGCAAGCTGTATGACTCGGTTTTCGATAATGTGGCCTAATGCAGGAACGGCAATTTCATCAGCGGTGAAATCTATTCGGCCAAAGCTATCTTGCTCCCAGACTTCCATTCGCTGATAAGACGCAGTGCGGTGTGGTTCAATCCGCGGCCAGACATCAAGATGAGTGAGGATATTTTGGCTGGCCAGATTCAGGGCTGAAACGCGTACATCAGGCTCATCGGTCAGCGTGGTGTCGGGTTGCTGACTTTCAAGTACGGCAATCCGCAATGGGCTGTCTTGCAGTGCGGCGGCCAGAGTTAACCCAACCATTCCGCCGCCAATAATGACAATATCAAACGCTTGCACTGCAGTAACCTCTTATTTTATCAATGGGAAAAGATGCACTGAATAGCTCTGCATCCCCCCCAACGTTTTGTTGTTATATGCCGTTACGCTGTATATTCAGTAAAAATATGCTCAGTAGAAAATACCGTTGTTGGGTATAAAAGAGCACTTATTATAAAGGATGATTAATCGCATAGCGGCAAATGCTGACTACCCGAGCATTTTTCGGGCTAATGATTCACGCCATGGCGTGCAGTGCTGCATAGCCATTAACCCCAGATTACGCCCCGCAACCAATGGAAGATGGCTATTGGCAAACAGGTGCAGCAGACCGTCAGTCACGGCAATAGTGTTGTGCTGATCTTGGCGGCGCTGTTGCTGATACGTACTGAGAACCGGATAGCTGCCGAGATCGGTTTTGCCGTTTTCTAGCGCGTCAGCAAGCGTATGCGCCAATGTCATCACATCGCGCAGCCCCAAATTAAAGCCCTGCCCAGCGATGGGGTGCAGCATTTGTGCCGCATTCCCGACAATAGCAACCCGATGGTGAATATGTTGTGTCGGATAACGCAGGCTTAGTGGGTAAGCGCTGCGCGGGCTTACATGAGTAACTCGACCTAACCGCCAGCCAAAAGCCTGTTGCAATTGATGGATAAATTCACGTTCACTCCAACCCAACACCGACGATTGTGCTGCCAGAGGGTGACACCATACCAGTGAACAGGTATGCCCGCGCCCGGCTGCAAGGTTAACAGGAAGCAGCGCCAGCGGGCCATGGGGGGTAAAACGCTCAAATGCGCGCCCTTGATGCGGTAAGGTGGTCTGTACGTTGGCAATAATGGCCACCTGATCATACGGCTGGTGTTGAGTTTTAGCCTGACAAGCCTGTAATACCGTTGAGTGCGTTCCATCAGCGGCCACCAGCAGTTGAGCCGTAAGTGTGCGGCCACTGTGCAAGGTTACGTTGACCTGTTCGGGTGTGCGCTGAATGTGTTCAACGCTGTCTGGGCAGTGCCAGTGAATTGCGGGGCGCTGATGCAACTGCTGCAGTAGTACCTCGCCCACACCGGTTAAACCAACCACATGCCCGAGTGCATCTAGCCCATACTCATTGGCATGGAGCTCGACCATTCCTGCATGCCCACGATCAGAAACGTGGATCTGGGTGATGGGTTCAGCCTGTGCCTGCAGTGCTGGCCACAACCCGATAGCCGCGAGTTGCCGACAGGTACCGTGCGCCAGTGCAATGCTACGCGCATCAAAACCGGAGCCTGACATGGCCTCCGGTGCTTGCGCTTCAATGATATCAATGTGTACCTGCCCTTGGCACAGGGTATCCAAAGCGATCGCCAGTGTTGCGCCCGCCATGGCTCCACCCACAATAATGACTGAAGCAGGCATCACTTATGCCCCCTGTTGACGATGTTCGGCGCTGGCCATCAGTGCTTCAATATCATCAATCTGTTTAGGTACGCCTGCTGTCAGTACATCATTGCCTTGTGCAGTAATAAGCAAGTCATCTTCAATGCGGATCCCGATTCCGCGATATTGAGCCGGTACATTTGCATCGGGTGCGATATATAAACCTGGCTCAACAGTAATGACCATGCCCGCTTGTAAAATGCGATCACGTGCAGGGCTCTGGTAATCTCCCACATCGTGCACATCCAGCCCAAGCCAGTGGCTTAAACCGTGCATATAAAATGG
>NZ_JBOFRH010000120.1:0-1377 GCF_051650925.1 Plesiomonas sp. | reverse complement strand
CACGGGTCAGTAGCAGGATCTGAAACCATTGCTCTGCTTGCGCCGCGGTGAGTTTGCCTTGCTGGCGCAACGCATTGAACTCAGGCTCTACATATTGCCATTGCTTGAGATAAATGGCGCGTTGCTGCAAGTCGGCTTGTAGTGTCAAGCCTGCGGGGCTATGAGCGAAGCGTGGGTCGTTTAATTGTGTGTCAGCGATATTGAGCGCGCCTAGATATAGCGCGGTGTGTCCGACTTCCGCGCGGCAGCGAAGCGTAGGCTGTTGATTACACTCAACAGCCATCATACGTAATTCGGCGCGTGTGGCATGTGTGTTGACGACAACGGGAATCGCATTCAGATCTTGGCGTAACACGAGGCTAGTAGGTGTTCGCTTAAGTTGTGATCGCAGTAATTGTATTGCTTGTTTATTGTACCCAAAATGGCGGTAGGCTTCGGCTAAGTACAGGGTTACTGGAATATTTGTCGGAACCTCACGGTGTACATGTTCAAACTGGGATATTGCTGTATGTGCATCATTGTTCTTCATCGCCAGCATAGCTTTTTGCAAGTGTGGATAGGCAATGAAGTAGTGGTATTCACTCATTCCCAGATTGGGTTTGGACAATTCGGCCTGATAACTATTGCCCCAAGTATCGGTAGCCTGAGCTATTCCGCTGAGCGAGGAGCAGCACAGCATTGCTGCTAACGCAGTATGTGCATAAGGAATAAACATTAGTCTACCTCCTGTTGCAATTGCTGTATTTGTTGATGACTTAGACCAACTTGCTGCAACAGCTGTATCATCGAGACCTGCAATTCATCTTGTAATTTCAGAGCTCGTGTCAGAGCTTGTGAGCTAATTACGCCTTCATTGACGAAAAACGCACCTAGCGGTTGCTCGCAGCGCTCATGGCGCAGTAGCAGAGCACTCATAGTAGCGGCATTGATGTGCCCGAGTGAGGTTAGAATTTCGGCAAACAAAATTTGCTGTGAAACGAAACGCTGCCAAAGTTGTGCGCTTTGTTCACGACTGAGCCAGCCTTGTTGTTCGGCTTTTGTCAGTAAGGCTCGTTCACTACAACGTTGATGGCGGGCATACCAGTGGCGTAAGCCCACCACCACTTGTCCACGTGGCACGATGACATAGCGAATTAGATGTTTCATTTTGCGACTGAGCGCAGCCAGCGAAACCGGATCGATGTGGTATTCGCTGGCTACCACTAACGTGTTGTGCTCTAGTCGTACGGGTAGAACGGCATAATGCAATGCTACGGATGCGGGCATTTTGGCAATCAAAAGTGGGTTAAGTAGCCAAGCATCGATGGACTCACTTTCAACACCACTTTGCTCGGCCAATGCGGCCGCCAGTTGGCGACACGTGATGATGCCTTGATG
>NZ_JBOFRH010000119.1:0-1741 GCF_051650925.1 Plesiomonas sp. | reverse complement strand
GATGTTGCCGTAACAAGGAGTTGGTTATGCGTCAATACAGTGAAAAAGTGATTGAATGTCCACACTGTGGTCATCATATGCGGGTTGCGCTGGATTTCAGCAACGGTAATCAGAGTTTTTACGATGACTGCCCTGCCTGCTGTAATGCGGTACACCTGAACATTGAAGTGGATGAGCTACATGGCAGCGTTAAACTCTTTGTTGACGCCGATGATGAGCAAATTTTCTGATTCTAACCAAGAATTCATTCAGCGCCGTACACCGACAGCTGACATGAGCGATTGAAATTGAATGAGAAAGACTGAATTGCAAATAAGGGCCTTATGGCCCTTATTTTATTGATAACGCTGAAAGTGAAAGCGTTCTTGCCGCTCAATATGCAAAGGCTGCACATCCAAACGCTGAGTAAAGGCCGGCGAATTCACCACCAGCGTATGAAACTCACCGTGCTCGCCACAGGGATCTACATTAGCCGGTAATTCAGCCAATAAAGATGCATCAAAGCGACGGCCACAAAACTCACCGTTTAGCTGCGTGGTATCCACGCTTATCAGGTAAGTCTCAATCCCGCGCTGGATAATCTCCTGCGCTAACAAAGAAGTTGGCTCCCCCATCAAGGGGAATAAAGTCTGCCAACCTTGTGGCTCTAAGTAACTACGGCGAAATTCAGCAATCCCATCCAAAAACAGATCGCCAAACGCCAACGTATCAAACGGTAAGCCACTTTGCTGTAACCCTTGCACCACGGTTTGTTTATAGACTTCATTGCTCGGCCAATGCGGTAACGCAATAGTGCATAGCGGTAATTGCAAACGCTGCGCCTGTTGTTGCACGATGCGAATTGGCGTGCCCTGAATCGGAACTTCATCACCACTGTGAGTGGTAAACAGCCCCACCACTTCGACATCAGGCATTTCTTGCAATCGAAGCAAGGTCAGCATGGAGTCTTTACCAGAGCTCCAGCTTAGCAATACCCGTTTCACTGACCGCTCTCCATATGAGTTACGGCAGCATGTTGTTTCATCTGCTCGGCCATCACGCGCTCGACGGTATCCACTACCGCTTGGGTTTGCGGGTCAATTTCTAGATTAACGCGGTCACCCAAGCGACGTTGTCCTAAGGTGGTTCTGGCCAAGGTTTCTGGGATCAAGTTGACACAAAACCGTGAACGGGTAGTTTCACCAATGGTCAAACTGATCCCATCAATGCCGATGTACCCTTTGGTCAGGATATATTTCATCAGTTCTTGTGGTGCGCGAAACCAAATCTGACGATTCGTTTCCGAAGTCAAAATCTTCACCACTTCCGCGGTGGCCATTACGTGCCCCGACATCGCGTGCCCGCCAATTTCATCGCCAAATCGTGCGGCACGCTCAATATTGACCCAGTCACCGACCTTTAACGCCCCCAGATTGGTGATACGCAAGGTTTCCTTCATGAGGTCTACAGTAATATGTGCGCCGTCAATGTGGGTGACAGTCAGGCATACGCCATTATGCGCAACCGATGCGCCTAACGTCAGTCCGGATGACAACTCTACAGGCAATGCCACTTCCATCGTTCTTAACTGATCTTTTTCTTCAATCGCGATGATTTGCGCTTTGCCCTGCACTATTCCGGTAAACATGTTCCTACTCCTGACTGATAGCTCGGTAAATGCTGCTCGCAGTGTGCCTGATTTCTTGGCATTGGCCAAATATCGCCGTTATGACAGTAGCAGGATTTTGCCTATGCAAATCGT
>NZ_JBOFRH010000118.1:0-1917 GCF_051650925.1 Plesiomonas sp. | reverse complement strand
GGGCTCATTCCGCCAGATCAGTTCATCGCGTACGCCGAGCATAATGGGGTAATTATTGAGCTCACGAAGCATATGTTCGAGCTGGTGGCTAAAGATGCCAAATTGATGGTGCAACATTTTTCACCGGGGATGAAGCTGGCGGTTAATATCTCGGCGGTACACCTGCAATCAGAGCATATTATCGCGGATTTAACCGCGTTTCGTGCTTGTCTGCCAGCACAGCATTTTGTCTGTGTGCTGGAAATTACCGAACGGGTGTTAATTAAAGATGATGCCGAGGCTGAACGGTTGTTTAAAGAGCTGCATGACCTCGGTTTTGAACTGGCGATTGATGATTTTGGTACTGGCCATAGTGCGCTGATTTATCTGCAAAAGCACAAGATGGATTTTCTGAAGATTGATAAAGGTTTTATCCAATCCATCGGGCAGGAAACGGTACATACCCCAGTGCTGAATTCGATTTTGCAGATGGCAACCGATCTTTCGATGAAGGTGGTTGCCGAAGGGGTAGAGACAGAAAAACAACTGACCTATCTACGTCGGAGCGGTGTTTTGTACGCGCAAGGCTATTATTTCAGTCGGCCGCTGACGTGTGAACAATTGCTGCATGATGTGAGCCATGCCGACTAGCACGGGCTGCCAGCATGGCTCTGCAGTTAATTGCGAGAGTTAAGTGTGTGAGTGAAGCGCTGTGGCCAATAGCACAGACGACGTTTTTCACATATTCACATATTCACATAGTGGAACTCGCGTGGTAGACCTTATGTGCGGCGTTGAGGTGGTATGCGGCGCGGCGGACAGAGATAGGAGGCTAAACGCCATGTCAGATAAGCCGCCAGCAGGCTGACCGGAATCGCACCCAGAATATCGAACGGGAAATGGACGCCCAAAAATACCCGCGCCCAACTGATCGCCAAGCCGAGTAACAGGATTAGCCAAGCGCTTTGTGTTTTCCCGCTAAGTTTTCTCTCTTTGAAGGTTCTTTCACTAAACAGCAGATAAAAGCCGAGGCTGAACATTAACGTGGCATGTCCGCTTGGAAATGAGGCATTGGCATTGTGGAGCAGGTAGGTTTTCCCGATAGGCACCATAAACGGGCGCGGATGCGGATAAATCTTGCCAATAATAAAGCAGGCCAAATAGGCTAGTAGGGCACAGATAAACAGCACAATGATATGCTGCTGGGTTTCTTTATCGCCGCGGATAAATTGGAAAATAAATGTGGCTAAAACAATATAAATAAGCCAACGAGCAATAAAATGAGCCGTGCTGATTAACCACAAGGGCGTATCGGCTGTGGCGTTAATCAATAAGAAAAGATGCTGATTCAGCGCTTCCATCATCATGTCCAAAAGCAAGGTTTCACATGACTATAAACACTGTCAGAGAGGTGAGCCATTGTGGCGACGAAGAACGAATTTCCTGTATCAGATTGATTTAATTTTTGCTGTCACACTCGGTTGTTGCACAGGATAAGGTAGCTTCATTGGGGGGAACATTCATTAGGTGAAGAACGCTGTGCATGATCAAGAAAGCTCAGCATGATCAACAAAGTGACCATGCTGAGCTCAGTTTTCGTGGATTAAGCGCTTTCGCGGATTCAGCCAATGCGGGTTAGCGAATCTGCGCGGAGAGGGGTTTACTCTTCGTCAGTAAAATACCAGTAGCCGCAATTCACCAGCTCAGTGAGCGTCGACAGCAGCGCTGGATTACCCAGATTGTCACCCAGATCGTCTGCAGTGAATGACTCCTGATCGCACAGCAGATGACGAACTTCAGCGCAGCCTTCTGGCAGATGCAGCTCCTCACCATTGATAAAGCAGCGCTCACCGATATAAAACGCACGTAAACCACCGAGGCGATACAACGGCAGCGCATCTTGCTGCAACATGTCGTAAATTTCTTCGGCGGTGAATT
>NZ_JBOFRH010000117.1:0-12324 GCF_051650925.1 Plesiomonas sp. | reverse complement strand
ACAATCAGAGTCTGGCGTAGGCCAAAATTAAATTCAGGGTGTAGCAACAGGCGTTTTAGTGATCTCATGAATACTTCTCGGCATAGCAGTTATGCAGGTCGGTAGCGAAAGATCAAAACACAAAAGGCGCTAAAAAGCGCCTTAAAACTGTGAAGGGAAACGTAACCAGTAATTAACGGGTGCCGTAGACCACAATTGTTTTACCGTGTGCAGAGATCAGGTTCTGATCTTCCAGCATTTTCAGAATACGGCCAACAGTTTCACGTGAACAACCGACAATCTGACCAATTTCCTGACGGGTAATTTTAATTTGCATACCATCAGGGTGGGTCATCGCATCAGGCTGTTTTGCCAGATTCAGCAATGTCTGCGCAATACGACCGGTAACATCCAAGAAGGCTAAGTTGCCCACTTTTTGTGAGGTAGTTTGCAGACGAGAGGCCATTTGAGCCGATAAACGCATCAGAATATCAGGGTTAACCTGAATCAACTGGCGGAATTTTTTATACGAAATTTCAGCAACTTCACAGGCGGCTTTCGCACGAACCCATGCAGTACGCTCTTGATCTTCTTCAAAAAGACCCAGTTCACCGATGAAGTCACCTTGGTTTAGGTAAGAGAGGATCATCTCTTTACCTTCTTCATCTTTGATCAAAACAGCAACGGAGCCTTTTACAATGTAGTACAGCGTCTCTGCTTTTTCGCCTGCATGGATCAGCGTGCTCTTGGAAGGGTATTTATGAATATGACAATGAGACAAGAACCACTCAAGGGTAGGATCTGTTTGCGGTTTACCAAGAACCATTTCTTTTTCCTCTACATAGTCGCTTGATACGACAGGACTAGCAAAATTCCCTGTGTAACGCAGCCCAACATGTGTGCAGTTTTATTTGTGAGCCCTTCAAGGGGAGTTATCTGAGCATAATAAGGTAAGGGCTCTGCTGCAAGGCTAACTCTAACGCGTTAGCATTCTAGCTTGCTTATTTAATGATGCTTTGATTTTGCCCCAGCCTGTGGCGCACCGCACGTTTTTTGTGTCTATTTCATAATAAAGGCGCTGAATCTTGCATTTGTAGTATGAAATTACTGAGCAACAGTGTGCAAATGCGTGCTCATATCACGTTACTTGATTTTGTGTGCTGCGTTTTTGCAACAGAGCCTCTACTGCCGGCGTTAGGATTAAATCCATTGCCAGCTCCATTTTTCCGCCGGGCACGACCAGAGTATTCATGCGCGAGATAAACGCGCCTTGGATCATGGTCAGTAAATATGGGAAATCAATTTGTACAGCGCCCCGAAAATGGATCACCACAAAACTCTCATCCATGCTCGGAATGCTGGTGGCTGAGAACGGGTTTGAGGTATCAACCGTAGGTACACGCTGAAAGTTAATGTGGGTGCGCGAAAATTGCGGGGTGATAAAATTAATATAGTCATCCATGGATCGCACAATTGAGTGCATTACCGCTTCGCGTGAATGGCCGCGCTGGTTAGTATCGCGTACCAGTTTTTGAATCCACTCTAAATTGACAATTGGCACCATGCCGATTAGCAGATCAACATGCTGCGCCACATTATTGTGCTCTGTCACAACTCCGCCATGCAGCCCTTCATAAAACAGCAGGTCAGTGTTGGCAGGTAGCGCTTGCCAGTCGGTAAACGTACCGGGTAATAAATTGTAGGGCACCGCTTCATCAAAGGTGTGCAGGTATTTACGAAACTCGCCATCTCCGTGCTCGGCATACCGCGAAAAGCAGTTTTCCAGTAGCGGGAAATCATTCGCTTCAGGGCCAAAATAACTGATGTGCCGCCCCTGTTCGCGTGCGCGCCGAATGGCGGTATCCATCTCTGGGCGGGTGTAGCGGTGGAAGCTGTCGCCTTCAACAAATGCGGCATTCAGACGCATTTTTTTAAACATCTGGCGGAAGACTAAGCTGGTGGTAGAGGTTCCCGCACCGCTTGAACCGGTAACAGCAATGATTGGGTGAGACACAGACATGGGCACTCCTTGCTGGGTGTCTGACATACCGATGAGTGAAGCGCAGGTTCGCCCATCGGTCAACCGTTATTCTGCGGTTTTGGCTTACTCGGCATCGCCGTTGAAATCACGTTTGAGCATAATATTCAGGCTCTCGTGCAACTCAGACCACACCAGAACGATAATTCCGCTCTCAAGCTGGCGCTGGATCTGGGCTGTTTTTTCGGCCAACGAACACTCTTGTGCACCATAATCAGTACCTTCGCGCAAAATAAACGCTTCAATCAGATTATTCAGTGTATCGGGGTTAATTTGCTGCCAAGGGATAATCATAAGCGTATTTTTGCCTGTCTAACGTCATTGACCCATTTCGGCACAACAGGGCGTTGCGCCGAAATGGATAAGAGTAAGCCAATATGCACTGCTCTGGTATGTACGGGTGTACACACCAACATTGGCCTGTTATTCCGTGCCAGAGGCGTTATTTAAGGCTTGCGTCAGCACCTCGAGCTCTTCTTGTGCATCCATCCACCCCATTTCAACATCACCCAGTTCAGACTTCGTTTTGATCTGGTCCGCCAACAGTTCGCTGAGCTTGGCTTTTTGGCGGGCATCATACAGTGCTGAATCACCCAACTGCGTCTCAATGCTGTTTAGCGCTTCGGTCAATTTTTCCAACCGCGTTTCCAGTTGCATAATTTTTTTGCGCAGTGGCTGAGTCTGTTGGCGGAACTCCGCATCGCGCCGTTTTTGATCTTTACGGGCTTGCGCGCTGTTGGTCTGCTCTTTTTCTGCCGAATCTTCACCACCGCTATTGCCGTTTTGGGCTTCCTGCTGTTCGCGGCGCTGCTGATCGCTTAACCAGCGCTGATAATCATCCAGATCACCACGGAACAGTTCAACCTGACCATCGTGCACCAGATACAGATCATCGGTAGTTGATCGCAGTAAGTGGCGATCATGCGAAACGACCACCATCGCACCTTCAAAGTCGATCAGCGCTTCGGTCAGCGCTTGGCGCATATCCAAATCTAGGTGGTTGGTTGGTTCATCAAGTAGCAACAGGTTCGGGCGCTGCCAGACGACCAACGCCAGCACCAAACGGGCTTTTTCACCGCCCGAGAATGGCGCGACCGGATCGGTGACTTTATCCCCGCGAAAACCAAATCCCCCCAGATAATCACGCAATTGCTGCTCAGTTTCACGCGGTGCTAGGCGGGCAAGATGCACTAATGCACTCTCTTCCGGATGCAGCGTTTCCAACTGGTGCTGGGCAAAGTAACCGAGTTTAATTCCGCGTGATAACTCAATCACCCCGTGCAGCGGCTGCATCTCTCCGGCCAGCAGCTTAATCAGCGTGGATTTACCCGCACCATTGCGCCCGAGCAAACCAATGCGTGAACCGGGCACTAAATTCAGTTTAATTGAGCCTAAAATGGTTTTATCACCGTAACCGGCACTGACTTTTTCCATGCTCAGCAGCGGGTTTGGTAAACTTTCCGGTTCACGGAAACTGAAACGAAACGGGTTATCAACGTGTGCCGGTGCTATTAGCTCCATACGCTCAAGCGCTTTCACGCGGCTTTGTGCTTGCTTGGCTTTGGATGCTTTTGCTTTAAATCGGTCAATAAAAGATTGCAGATGTGCCACGCGGGTCTGCTGGCTCTCATACATTGATTGTTGTTGTGAAAGCTTGGTTACCCGCTGCACTTCAAACGAGCTGTAATTACCGGTGTACTCGTCAATCCGCTGTTGCTCGATATGCAGAATTTTATCCACAATCGGATCAAGAAAATCGCGGTCATGTGAAATCAGTACCAGCGTACCGCGGTAACTGTTGAGCCATTTCTCCAGCCAGATCACCGCGTCTAAATCCAAGTGGTTGGTCGGTTCATCGAGCAGCAGCAAATCAGAGCGACACAACAAAGCTTGTGCCAGATTCAGCCGCATCCGCCAACCACCGGAAAAACTTTTCACTGCCAGCGTAGTTTGTTCTGCCGAAAAGCCCAGACCGTACAGTAAACTGGCGGCACGGGCACGAATTGACCATGCACCGATAGCATCAAGCTTGCCATGCAGCTCGGCAATTTTATTGCCATCGTTCGCTTGATTGGCCATTTCCAGTGATTGTTCAAGTTGACGATACTCACGATCGCCATCTATGACATACTCAATAGCAGGCATATCAAGTGCGGGGGTCTCTTGGTTTACCCAAGCCATAGCCCAGTGGTGTGGCACGGAAATTGCACCAGCATCTGTACTGAGCTCGCCTTTAATCAGAGCGATCAGCGTTGACTTACCGCACCCATTTTTCCCGACAAGGCCCACTTTTTGCCCTGGGTTGATGGTGGCGCTGGCGTTATCCAGCAACATCTGATTGCCGCGGATTAACTGAATATTGGAAAATACAATCATTGCAGGCTGCCTTTGAACACAAAACGGGCCGAAAAACCCGCTAAAAATATGCGCTGCATGGTAACGGAAATTCAGGTCACTGACGACCTTCCGCTGATTTTACGCAGGAGTAATAGATGGCAGAGCGGATAATCCCCCCAGCTCCCCCAAAAGTTTTATTGATTGTGGCACACCCTGAGCCACAAGAATCGGTTGCTAATCAGGCATTGCTTACACAAATTGGTGCGCTTGGTAATGTCACCGTGCATGATTTATATGCAAAATACCCTGATTTCTTTATCGATGTGAAGCAAGAGCAAGCGTTATTGAGGGAATACGAGCTGATCGTCTTTCAGCACCCGCTCTATATGTATAGCTGTCCGGCGCTGCTCAAAGAGTGGATTGATCGCGTGCTGATCAAAGGCTTTGCACATGGTAAGGAAGGCGATGCGCTGATTGGAAAACACTGGTGTTCAGTGATCACCGTTGGTGGGCCTGAGCGTGCTTACTGCCGTACCGGATATAACCGTTACGCTATCGAAGAGATTTTGCGCCCGTTTGAACTGACCGCCGCCCTTTGCCGCATGCAGTGGATAGCGCCTAAAATTATCTACTGGGCACGCCATCTGCAACCGCATATTTTACAAGCACAGGTTGAGTTGTATCACCGCTGGCTGGCTAGCCCGCCAGAACTGCAACCGGAACGGCCAGATATCGAACATCACGCACGCACACTGCGATCTACTGATCATACCGCATCTGCGGCACAGCCGAATACGAGGTCACGTAATGTCTGAAGCCAACACCATGCATGATGTGATTTTGTTCCTGTCGGCCGCCGTGATCGCCGTACCGCTGGCGCGTAAAGCCGGAATCGGTGCAGTGCTGGGCTACCTGCTGGCGGGTATGGCAATTGGCCCGTGGGGGCTAAAGCTGATCAGTGATGTCGATGCCGTACTGCACTTCTCCGAATTGGGGGTTGTGCTGCTGTTGTTTATTATCGGTCTGGAACTGAACCCCGGAAAACTCTGGCAGATGCGGCGGCCTATTTTCGGGCTGGGCTCACTGCAAGTGATGCTGACTGCCGGTTTGCTAATGTTACTGCTGCTCAAACTCGGTTTTAACTGGCAAAGTGCGCTGATCAGTGGCTTAGGGCTGGCGATGTCCTCGACTGCCATGGGCTTACAGCTGATGCGAGAATACGGCATGACCCGCAACGAAGGTGGGCAGTCTGGTTTTGCGATTTTGCTGTTTCAGGATATGGCCGTCGTTCCCGTACTGGCGCTAATCCCGCTGCTTACTGCAGGCGCAGCCGAAACCACCGATTGGTCAGTCATTGCCATTCGGGTCGGCGGTGTCGCCTTACTGCTGCTTGGCGGTAAATTTTTACTTCGGCCCCTGTTTCGCCTTATCGCCAACACCGGTGTACGCGAAGTGTTTACTGCAGCCGCCTTACTGGTGGTGCTCGGCACCGCGTTTCTCATGCAGGCAATCGGCCTCTCGATGGCGCTCGGCACATTCATTGCGGGCGTATTATTGGCAGAAAGTGAATACCGGCATGAGCTGGAAATTGCCATTGAACCATTCAAAGGGTTACTGCTCGGCCTGTTCTTTATCTCGGTCGGTATGGCCGTCAATCTGGGGATTTTGCTGACTGACCCACTGTGGGTTGCCTTGATAGTCACCGCACTGGTCAGCATTAAAGCTGGCGTACTGTTTTTTGTCAGCTACCTATTCAAACTGCGTCGTACCAGCCGTTTGCAACTTTCGGTAGTACTCAGTCAAGGGGGAGAGTTTGCCTTCGTCTTGTTCTCTGCTGCCGCCGCAAGTCAGGTGATCAACCAAAACCAGCTAGCCCTGCTGCTGGTTAGTGTCAGTTTGTCGATGATGACCACCCCGTTATTAATGAAACTGATCGACCGTTGGCTCAGCGTACAGCTCAATAGCCAACTGCAAAGTGAAGAGCAACAGCATGTTGAGGATGATGAACCACAAGTTATCATCGTCGGTTTCGGGCGTTTTGGGCAAATTGTCGGGCGTTTACTGTATGCCAACAAAGTGCGCGTAACCGTACTCGAACGTGATCCAAACCAAGTCTCTTTCCTGCGTCGTTATGGCTACAAAGTCTATTACGGTGATGCGACTCAGCTTGAACTGCTACGTGCCGCCGGTGCAGAAAAAGCCGAATCAATCGTCATCGCCTCTGATAACGCTGAAGAGAACATGCAGATTGTGCACCTGTGCCAGCAGCACTTCCCACAACTGCAAATTTTAGCCCGCGCCCGTGGCCGCGTTGAAGCGCATGCGCTACTCAGTGCCGGCGTCACCCTGTTCAGCCGTGAAACCTTCTCAAGCGCACTTGAATTAGGGAAAAAAGCGCTGGTTAGCACCGGTATGCACCCGCACCGTGCCTTTCGTGCCCAACAACATTTTAAACGGCTCGATATGCACATGCTGCGTGAACTGATGCCAGAACATCAGGCCGATGTTACCGAGATCTCACGCGTGAAAGAAGCTCGGCGCGAACTGGATGATATTTTCGAGCGCGAGATGCAAAATGAGAGCCTACGTTATCAGGGATGGGATACCGACGATGAGTAAGCGCCGCCGCTTTATTGCTGCAGCCGAATGCCCGCAGTGCCACGCTATCGATACCCTCGCACTTTACCTGCAAGATCAGGTTGAAGTAGTCGAATGCGTGCAGTGTGGTCACCGTCAAACACAGGCACAGCAACATATCGAAAAAGAAAAACGGCCAAACGAGCAGGTAATTGGAGTATTTCGCCCCGATTAGTGCATCACAAATTTCCGCCTTGCGCTGATTTCCGCTACAATCAGCGCGCAATTTTAAAATCTTATTTTCTACCAACGGCAGGAGTTGCCATGAAAATCACTAAAAACGCGGTAGTAAGCCTAGCCTACCAAGTGCGTACAGAAGATGGTGTGCTGGTTGATGAATCACCGGTTACCGCACCACTTGATTACCTGCATGGTAACAACAACCTGATTACTGGTCTGGAAAATGCACTGGAAGGCCGTGAAGCAGGCGAAAGCTTTGAAATCAACATCCCTTCTGCTGAAGCCTACGGCGACTATGACGACAATCTGGTACAGCGCGTACCAAAAGATGTGTTCTTAGGCGTAGACGAAATTGAAGTCGGCATGCGTTTTCTGGCAGATACCGATCAAGGTCCTGTACCGGTTGAGATCACCGAAGTTGACGGCGACCATGTTGTTGTTGATGGTAACCACATGCTGGCAGGCCAAGCACTGCACTTTGCTGTTGAAGTTGTTGCCGTACGCGAAGCAACCGCGGAAGAGCTTGAGCACGGCCATGTTCACGGTGAGCACGCTCACGGTGAAGAGGGTGGTTGCTGCGGTGGCCACGGTCACGGTGACAGCGAAGGCGGTTGCTGTGGCGGTCAAGGCCATGATCACGATCATGACCATGCGCACGAGCACGGCCACGGTGGTTGCGGTGGTCACGGCGGCTGCAAGCACTAATCCTTTCGGGCGCATTATGTGCCATGACAGGAAAGCGCGACAAAAAACAAAAGGGCGATTTCGCCCTTTTGTTTTAATCCGCAGAGGCTTTAACCTCTATGTGGAAGATACCGAAATATCATTGGATTAATAGTGCGGGGGAGGAGTCTCTTCTGACTGCGCCGCAACCGGTGAGGCCTCAACTTCACGTAATTTAGTCACCGCAAAACGAACCTGAGTACGCAACTTCTCAATCTCAATTTGCTGCTGCACAATCACCTTATTGAGCTCCTCAATGCTCACTTCCTGAAAAGCCTGACGACTTTCTAATGTCTCTAATCTGGCCAATACAACAGACAGCTCACTCATTGCCAGCTCCTCATCAGTTAATTTCAGTTATCACCACTGCCATTACAGCCTTGTTTACCCGTATTATGAGCGCTGTACAGCTTACCTGCACTAGCTTAACGGATAATCCACTAAATACGATCTGCAGATTAAACCTGATTTACACGGAATTATCTGATTTCCGTATGGTCAAACTGCGTAAGGTTAAATATAGCCGTGATAAACTAGACAGACAGTAATGAAAATAGCCGTTATTTATACAAGTCATTCATATGAAGAAGCCTCACTATTAATGTGTAGCCTCTTTGTCGAATAACTCTCTATAATAGTTACTGTAACGTTATGGTATTGAAGACGTTGTTGCACTGAATTCTATCTGTTTCATTATTCAGTCACTGTGCAGTCAAAATGAACACGAGTATATTGGCACTACGCCATTAACAATAACTTATGCGCGTAGGTCTATAGCGGGAGATAACCCGCACCATGGAGGAAGAATGAAACCAGCATTTAAAGCATCGTTTTTAGCTATTACTCTTGCGTTATCTTTAGGCAGTGGCGCTATCATGGCTGCTGAACAAGCGAAAGCAAAAACTGAAGTTGTCGCACCAAAATCATCTGCATTTGCAAATGAAAATCAGCAGGCAGCTTATGCCATTGGCGCATCAATGGCACGCTACATCAGCGCTAACCTTGATGCACAAAAAGAGATGGGCCTGAATCTGAGCCGTGAAGAGGTGATGACAGGTATTCAAGACGCCTTTGCCGGCAAGTCAAAACTGGATGACACCCAAATCCAGCAAACCCTGCAAGCGCTTGATGCCCGAATTGGTAAAATGGCACAAGAAAAACTCGCTAAAGAAGCGACAGCAAACGAAGCTGCTGGCAAAGCATTCCGTGATGCCTTCGCCAAAGAAAAAGGCGTGAAAAGCCTGAAAGATGGTCTGCTGTACCTCGTACAAAAAGAGGGAACAGGCCCAGTACCGAAAGCAACCGATACTGTTGTTGTTCACTATGTTGGTACCTTGATCAACGGCACCAAGTTTGACAGCTCTTACGACCGTAAAGAGCCGGCTACATTCCCGCTGAACCGCGTGATCCCAGGTTGGACAGAAGGTCTGCAACAAGTGAAAGCAGGCGGAAAAATCAAACTGGTTATTCCACCGGCATTGGCATACGGTGAGCAAGGTGCACCAGGCATCCCACCTAACTCAACACTCGTGTTTGAAGTTGAGCTGGTTAAAATTGAACAACCTGCTGCAACACCGGCTCCGGCCACTAAATAAGATCGCTAAAAAGCCGACGTTAAGTCGGCTTTTATTTTCTGCCGCTTACAGACCTTTCAGTTATCACTTTCTGTTACAATCTAGGTAAAATAACCGCTAACATCCATGCATGCGAGATGGAAATGTTGAATGAGCCTCTTTGTAACGAACTGCCTACGGAGCACGATTTATTGGATCACCGCCCGTTTACCACACTAGATCATGACATCCTGCGCTCTTATGAAGCCGTAGTAGATGGCCTTGCCGCCTTAATCGGCACCCATTGTGAAATAGTGCTGCATTCGCTTGAAGATCTGAATCATTCCGCCGTCCGTATCGCTAATGGTGATATTACCGGCCGTACCATTGGCTCACCGATTACCGATCTTGCACTGCGCATGTTACACGACATGGAAGATGCCAGCGTTTCACGCGCATACTTTACTCGTGCCAAAGGTGGCGGTGCGCTGATGAAATCGATCACCATCGCCATCCGCAATCGTGATAACCGCGTCATCGGCCTACTGTGCATCAACATCAACCTTGATGCCCCGTTTTCACAAGTCCTCAAAGCCTTTATGCCCGAAGAAGCGCGCGAATCACCTTCGAATGTCAACTTCGCCAGCTCAGTCGATGAATTAGTCGCACAAACACTCGAATACACCATAGAAGAAGTCAATGCTGACCGTGGCGTATCCAACAACGCCAAAAACCGGCAAATTGTGCTCGCACTCTATGAAAAAGGTATCTTCGATATCAAAGATGCCATCAATCAAGTTGCCGACAGACTGAACATCTCCAAACATACCGTCTATCTTTATATCAGACAGTTTAAAAATGATGATATTTTGGCGGGAAGCGAATAATCATGAGCAGCTCAGTAAATACGCCTTTGCAGCCAAACCACAGCATACTCACCTATGCACTGCTGGTTACCGGCCCTGCGTATGGCACACAAACAGCCAGTAGCGCCTATCAATTTGCCCAAGCTGTGTTGGCGCGGGGTCATACCTTAAGCCAAATATTCTTTTATCGGGAAGGTGTTGCCAATGCCAACGCATTCACCGCACCAGCCAGTGATGAACACCATCTGGTTGAGGCCTGGGCACAACTGTCGGCTCAACATCAGATCCCGCTAAACGTTTGTGTTGCCGCCGCCCTGCGCCGTGGCATCATAGATGCAGAGCAAGCCACACAAGAACAACGAGCAGGCAGCAACTTGCATCCGGCATTTACCCTATCAGGGCTCGGTGAACTCGCACAAGCAGCCCTCACCTGTGATCGCATCGTACAGTTTTAACCGTGCGTTTACCCCATTTGACAACCCACGCCGAGCCGAGTTTATGAGTATCAAACGCATCGCTTTTATCTTTACCCAGCCACCCCACGGCAATGCCGCTGGCCGTGAAGGATTAGATGCCTTACTGGCCACCTCAGCCTACAGTGATAATCTGGGCGTGTTCTTTATCGGTGATGGCGTCTTACAACTGCTGCCTGAACAACAACCCGAAATCATCTTAGCGCGTAACTATATTGCCACCTTCAAATTGCTGCCGCTGTATGACATTGAAAATATCTACGTCAATACAGAAAGTCTGCAACAGCGGGGCATTACACAGCAACAACCCTTAATGTTGGATGCAGAGCCACTGAGCTATCCTCAGTTACAACAAAAACTGACAGAATACGATACCGTACTCACCTTCTAGCATTACGGCCATGTCAGCCTTATTTTGGGCAACGTTATCCCTAATTACCCAGCCACTCTTTCGGCCAGCCTTAAGGTATACACATGCTTTACACAATCTCTCATTCGCCCTATCAGCAAAATACCCTCCCACAGTTGCAAGCACTGGTATCGGAAAATGATGCCATTTTACTTTGGGCAGATGGTGTTATTGCCGGTTTAGCCGGAACAGAAAATGCGGAACAACTTTTACAAAGTGGTGTCAAAGTTTATGCGCTGCAGAGTGATTGTT
The DNA here is from genome assembly GCF_051650925.1 of Plesiomonas sp. Classification (NCBI taxonomy): domain Bacteria; kingdom Pseudomonadati; phylum Pseudomonadota; class Gammaproteobacteria; order Enterobacterales; family Enterobacteriaceae; genus Plesiomonas; species Plesiomonas sp. The sequence goes on along the minus strand of NZ_JBOFRH010000117.1, from coordinate 877 downwards.
TGGCCAGAGGTATTGCCGCACGCTTACACCCAGTGATTGAGCTGATTAATCATGAAGCATGGGTACAACTGACCGAACAGCACCCAACACAATATGCTTGTTAACCTGACTTTCATGCAGATACAGCGTCGATCATAACGTCAAACAGCACTCAGGCAGAGAAAGTGTAGGAAAATCCACCATCACTATAAACAGCACATGCTGGCATAGAAAAGGGTGCATGAAAGAAACAGCACACAAACTCACAACCACGGCTTCAACATACCCTCAACAAAACGGTTTATGTTGATTAGCAAATCGTGCGTTAATTACTGTCAACGCCCACTCTTGAGCCAAGCTCAAGGATGACGATCATCAAAAACTGCAGTATACTAATACATTGCCTTGAGTGCATATGTTGTATATTTCTTGACACCCTCAAGGCACGATCCTAGAATGCTGCGTCCCCATACTCTGGGGAGGATTTTTCACGTGTTTACGAAGTAAAACCAGGAGCTATATTTAATGGCAACTATTAACCAGCTGGTACGCAAACCGCGTACCCAGAGCGTTGAGAAGAGCAACGTTCCAGCGCTGCAAGCTTGTCCGCAAAAGCGTGGCGTATGTACTCGTGTATATACTACCACTCCAAAAAAACCAAACTCCGCTCTGCGTAAAGTTTGTCGTGTACGTTTAACTAACGGTTTTGAAGTTACCTCCTACATCGGCGGTGAAGGTCATAACCTGCAAGAGCACTCCGTAGTGCTGATCCGTGGCGGTCGTGTTAAAGACTTGCCAGGTGTGCGTTACCACACCGTTCGCGGCGCACTCGACTGTGCTGGCGTTAAAGACCGTAAGCAATCTCGTTCCAAGTACGGTGTGAAACGTCCTAAGTCTT
>NZ_JBOFRH010000116.1:0-11351 GCF_051650925.1 Plesiomonas sp. | reverse complement strand
TCCTCAATGCACGCCTTTCTGAGCGCTCTTGTCGGCGTTACGGTCGTATCTCGAGCCTATTTAATATACTGAGTTCACCGATATCGCAATTCATCTGCCAGTCTCAAGACGATGCTGCACGTTTTATCCGCCTCGGGGTAGCCACAGATAAGTTGAGCGTAAGCGGGTCAGTCAAGTTTGATTTGACCCTGCCGGAAAATATCACGCCAAACGCCGCCTTATTACGGGCTGAGTTTCCAAAAAATGCACTGATTTGGATAGCAGCCAGTACCCACAAAGGGGAGGATGAACAAGTATTAGATGCCTTTACGCGTATACGCCAAACCATACCAGAAAGCCGTTTAATTCTGGTTCCCCGACATCCTCAACGTTTTGACGATGTTGCAGCACTCTGCCAACAGCGTGGGTGGCTGATTAGCCGCCGTAGCATGCAAGCATCGCCCGACTCTGCAGATATCTATCTGGGAGATACCATGGGAGAGCTGCTGATGCTGCTTGCTGTTGCACAAATTGCCTTTATTGGCGGTAGCTTAGTACCCGTTGGTGGGCACAATCTACTCGAACCGGCAGCGGTAGGTATTCCTAGTATCATTGGGCCGCACTACTTCAACTTTACCGATATTACCCAGCGCCTGTTAGCCTGTGGCGCAACGCAGATTTGCCAAGACTCAGAGAGTCTTGCTACAGCAGTTATTCAGGCATTGCAACAACCAACATTGTGCCAACAACAGGGGCAAGCCGGTCAAAATCTGGTTAGAGTAAACCGGGGGGCGGTCAACAACATGCTAAACACTGTCGAGCGTTACCTGCAATGAGGCCTTGAAAGATTAGCGTGGTAAAACGCTACCGTAAAATACCAAACTAAACAGACATGGCTTTATTCTCAAGGTTATTATCTGAACCTTCATAACCTAACAAGAGTACCTGCCAATCGGCTTCACTCCAGCAGATTTGGCAACGCCGAACCTCTTTATATAGTGAACGCAGTAATCGCTCTAAATTACTGCGTTTCCACTCATCACCAGAGCGCTGCTGGCACTTATCAAAATCAATTAACCAAGCTTGCTGCTCGGCATCTAGCAAAATATTATGGGCGTTCAGATCTGTATGACAAACCCCAGCATCGTGCATTTTCCGGATAACCACTCCCACTCGCAACCACACCTCTGCGGGCAGTGATGCCTTCTTTAGCTCAGCCACCATATCGTGTGAGCCGGCAATTTTCTCAACCAAAATATCGGCACGATAAAACAACCCGCAGCGCTGAACTCGCGCAGCAACAGGACGCGGAACGGGAACACCTTGTTGGCGTAGAAACTGCAATAAATGAAACTCCGCAACACTGCGCGTATTTGCCAAACCGCTAAACCAATAGCGATCTTTTACCCATTTACCCCATAATCCACCGCGATAATAGTGTCTAAGCACCATATCCATGTGCTGGCCAGCCACAAACCATGAGATCCCTCTTCCTTTTGCATAGCCTTGCACTTTACCCTCTTGCTGCCAATATTCAGGATCACAGCAGGTTAACGGCGGTTCAGCCAACCACTGCTCATCAAAAAGAAGGTATTGTTGTTCCTGTTTAAGCTCGGCCATAAAATTCCTGTGACACTCTATTTCTTCACTGTAGACACCACTCACAGACGATATTTTACGCTATCTGCGGTTGTCGAGATAAATGGTTGCCGCGATAATAAGTGATTCATAATGAAATGAGAATGAAAGCCTATGTTTGGCCAGTCATCCGCTACACTGCCTTTTACTTCGCCGCCCCGCTCTTTGTGTATTTTACGTTTGTCAGCCATTGGCGATGTCTGCAATGCCATTGCAACGGTGCAAGCACTACAACGCCAGTGGCCAGAAACCAAGATCACCTGGATTGTAGGTAAAGCTGAAGCAGGGCTGTTGCAGGCCATTAGCGGTGTAGAAATACTGGTATTGGATAAAAAACAGGGCTGGCGTGGCTACCGTGCTCTCTACCGAGCTCTGCACGGGCGAAATTTTGATGCCTTACTGCACATGCAAACCGCATTACGGGCCAGTATTGCCAGCCTTCTGGTGAAGACACCACTGCGTTTAGGGTTTGATGCCATTCGCAGTGCCGACAAACAACACTGGTTTATCAACAACACGGTGCGTTCACCCGATTCTCCCCATGTTCTTGATGGATTTATGCAGTTTGCCGGTACATTGGGCATCACCAACCTAACACCGCACTGGCAGTTCACGCTATCACCTGCCGATATTCAATGGGCAACAGCACAAAAAACATCATCCCCATTGCTGGTTATTGCCCCTGCAAGCAGCAAAATATATAAAAACTGGACAATATCAGGATACACCGCGCTGGCACAACATGCCCTACAACAGGGTTTTTCCGTTATCCTTGCAGGCGGACCGGGCAGTATAGATATTCAACTGGCCAACGCGATTGAACAAGCCATGCCCGCAAACAGCGTGCATAACTTAACGGGGAAAACAACACTGCTGCAGATGCTTGCGCTGTTACAACAAGCTGATATCGTCTGCTCACCTGACAGCGGCCCGGCGCATATGGCCGCCGCTATCGGCACGCCAGTGCTCGGGTTATATGCACACCACAACCCAGCCAGAACCGGCCCCTATGGTTGGCAACATGAAGTGGTTAGCCACTATGCCACCGACATCACGCAACAAACTGGTAAAGCTCTGCATGAATTAGCGTGGCGAACACGGTTAAAAGATCCTGATGCCATGACGCGGTTATCCGCCGAACACGTTATTACTGCCTTTGACCATATGGTCAGCACATACCTTCTATCGAGAAATACATAATGAGCCAGCATGCAACACTGAGTATTATTTTGATTGTGAAAAATGAAGCTGAAAACTTACAGCTTTGTTTGGAAAGTGTACGCGAATTGGCTGATGAAATTATTGTACTCGACAGCGGAAGCCAAGACGGTACTGAGGATGTAGCGCGCCACTTTACCGATAAATTTTATATCAATACCCCGTGGCCAGGATTTGGTCGCCAGCGGCAAATTGCTCAGGCACATGCCACCTGTGACTATGTTTTGTGGTTAGATGCCGATGAGCGCATGACACCGGAACTGCAAGCCAGTATTCAACATGTACTGCAACAACCGATTGCCGAGAATACGTTGTATAAAATTTCGCGTCTTAGCTGGGTGTTTGGGCGCTTTATCCGCCACTGTGGTTGGTATCCTGATCATGTTGTTCGATTCTACCCGCGCACATTAACCACTTACAATGATGCTTTAGTACACGAAAAAGTCATGCTGCCAACTGCCGCAAAAACAGTTATTTTATCTGGTGATTTACTGCATTACACCTACCGAGACCTTGAACACTATTTGGTTAAATCTGCCGGTTATGCAAGCGCTTGGTCAGAGCAACGTCTGCGCGCAGGTAAGCAGGCCAGTATTACCTCTGGTCTGCTACACGGTGTAGGCTGTTTTTTGAAGATGTATCTTTTAAAGGCTGGTTTTCTAGATGGAAAACAGGGTCTGTTGCTCTCACTGCTTTCTGCGCACTCCACATTTGTAAAATACGCAGATTTATGGATTAAAACCCAAGCGAATTCATCCAAGTAATGGTTTTTTGAGCCGCATTACGGGTATCAATCAGCTGCATATTATCTTGTGATGCCTCACCTTCTGGCGGGGAGAAGGCTAAATGCCGTCCGCCAGTATTGAGGGTTTGCCAACGTAATGGCGTTGCAGAACGGCGGCTGGGAAAAAAGCCCACCGTCGGCACATCCAGCGCCCCGGCAATGTGCAGCGGGCCGGTAGAACCGGCAACAAACAAGTCAGCACAAGCCAATATATGCACAAACTGTTGTAAATCGGCATCACTGTCGAGCAACACGACATCACCACCTTCACGCATAATCAGCTGCTCAAGCTCATCGGCAATATCGCGCTCAGTTGGACCGGCAGTCAGTATCCATTGAATTTTATGTGCATTTTGCACTTCAAAGGCAAAGTCGGCATATTGTTGCAAACTTAAATTACGGGCAGATCCGCCACTTCCTGCATGAATAAAACCCCATTTCAACGCTGGATTCAGGCCAAAATGCTGAATTAATTGTTCACGCTGTTTGCTGACTTCCGCTGAAGATAAACGCAAATAAGGCGCGCTCGGTTCAATAATTTCCCGCTGCTGCGAACGTAAGAAATAACGGATAATATCCAAATTATAAGCATATTCAGGTTTTTCAGAGCGTGATCGGCGCTGACGGACACGGTGATTAAAAAATATCTGCGCCCATTTTGTCGCCGGGGCTAAACGGTAGGGAATACCGGCGCGCCACAGCATCCATGCAATACGGCTGGTTGAATACAGGCAAATTGCCGCATCACACTGCGCCGTACGAATAGCCTGCTGCAATACCGCTTGCTGGCTTGAATCAGCATGCTGACCGGGGTCAATCATCACCTGATCAATCCACGGGCACAGGCCCGCTAACGGGGCGGTATAGTGAGGGACAAGAGCAATTATCTGTGCATCTGGGTGTGACGCTTTTAGCATGGCAAAGCTCGGCCAAGCCAGCATAAAATCACCAATTTTGTCATTCCGCACAACCAGAATGCGTTTCATTTTACTCTCTCATCTCAATAAACAGGGTAAGCATGATACAAAAAAGGCTGCCCTGATGCTGCACTCTTTCTACATATTATGATATGAATACCGGATAACCGTTAATGATACTCTACCGTTTTGGTCTTTACAGGTGCCCAATAGCATGGTTCGACGCATACTTTATCCCGGTACATTTGATCCGGTCACACATGGGCATCTTGATTTAATTCGCCGTGCCGCCAGATTATTTGATCGGGTTATTATTGCCGTAGCAGAGAATCCAACCAAAAAAGCACTGTTTGATTTATCTGAGCGTGTTGCACTACTCAAAGAGTGTACCCGTGAGTTCAGTAACGTCGACGTTATCGGTTTTAGCGGCTTATTGGTTGACCTTGCGCATCAACAACAGACGAATATTTTACTGCGTGGTGTTCGCGGCGTGAATGATTTCGATTATGAACAGCAACTTGCCAATGTTAACCGCCGTTTATCCCCACAATTAGAGACATTACTGCTGACCCCAACCGAGCAATGGGCCTGTATCTCTTCTACTATTGTGCGTGAGGTTTCTCTGCACGGGGGCGATGTATCAACCTTTGTACCGGCTCCGGTACTCATGGCATTGCAGCAAAAACACCCCCGTCCATCAACGTAAAACCTATCCTCTGCTGAATAATAGCGTGGTAATTACCCCATCAACGGCTGACAATGCGGGCAGAAAAAACTGTTCCGCTGCCCGATACGTAAGCTCTCAATCGGGGTTGTGCAGCGGTCGCACGGTTCACCGGCACGGCCATACACATGCAGTGTCTGGGCAAAATAACCGGGCTTGCCGTCAGGCTGGGTGAAATCACGTAACGTTGTGCCACCTTGCTCTATTGCGCGGGCTAAGATCTGTTTAATGCTGTCGGTCAACTGTATACACTGAGTCTCAGTCAGCGCTCCAGCCGGTGTTAGCGGGTGAATCGCGCACTGAAACAGCACTTCATTGGCATAAATATTGCCGACCCCGACAACAAATTTATTCTCCATCAGCCATGCTTTAATCGCCGTTTTGCGTTGCTGGCTGCGGGTATAAAAATAGTCAGCATTAAATGCGTCGGTCAGCGGCTCGGGGCCGAGCTGGGCCAGTAACGGGTGCGTCTCTGCCGAGGAGTGCCACAACCAGCAACCAAAACGGCGCGGATCGTTATACCGCAATATTTTGCCATTGTTCATCTGCATATCAATATGATCGTGCAAGGTGACAGGCACACTAGCATCCACAATCCGCAGGCTGCCTGACATGCCTAAATGAATGAGCAGTGTGCCGGTCTGGTGCGCATCAGCGGTATTCTCTTTATCGACCACATCAATCAGCAGGTATTTTGCCCGCCGTCTGACGGCGCGGACCTCCACATTATGCAGGGCAATGATCTCCTGCGGGATAGGCCAGCGCAATGCCGGGCGGCGTACCGTCATGTGGGTAATGGTTGCGCCAAGTAAGTAAGGTTCTATCCCCCGACGGCTTGTTTCAACTTCTGGAAGCTCTGGCATGATATCCACCCGACAAAAAATGTGCCGTCATCTTAGCAAACAATCGGCAAGTTAAGACCTAAACGCCGTGCATAAAAAAACCCAGCCAAGAGGCTGGGTTTTTAACAAGTTTACGCAGAAAGGAAAATTATTTAATTTTCGCTTCTTTGTACAGCACGTGCTGGCGAACAACTGGATCGAATTTCTTCAGTTCCAATTTTTCAGGCTTAGTGCGCTTGTTTTTAGTGGTTGTGTAGTAGTGACCAGTGCCAGCAGAAGAAACCAGCTTGATCTTTTCACGAATACCTTTAGCCATGAGTCAGCTCCTTACACCTTCTCACCGCGGGCACGAAGTTCAGAAAGAACAACTTCGATACCCTTCTTGTCGATGATTCGCATACCCTTAGTTGAAACACGCAGGGATACGAAACGTTTCTCACCTTCTACCCAGAAGCGATGAGTGTGCAGGTTCGGCAGGAAGCGACGACGGGTCGCATTCATCGCATGAGAGCGGTTATTACCGACTGCCGGACGCTTGCCAGTTACTTGGCATACTCGGGACATGTCAATTCTCCAAAAATCAAATCAGCTCGAGCGTCGTTAGGTTAAGGCTACCTCGTCAGGTAACACGCCTTACCCGTGATTCTCAAAGGTCGGGGATTGTACAAGATATCTGGCGATTGCTCAAGAGGCAGTCACCTCTAGGATCAATAAAGGATCTTAAATCGCAGGGGCTAGATAACTCGACAAATATCTAAAACCACCAACGGTGCTCCCACATTGCGGATAAATCCAGGCACTTGGCACTAAAGACATAACAGCATGTGGAGTTGCGTTACTGGGGCTGGCCGTAAGGATACAGCTTTCACGCCGCAAGTTAAATTTAAAAACCACCAATTGCGCTAAATATGTGCAATTTTTAGTATCCCAAGGTGGAAATCTGCTCGCTTTAGGTTTAAATCCACCCGCGTTCGGCAAAAGAGACGGTTTCACCTATCCCAACCACAATATGATCAAGCACCCGAATATCCACCAATCCGCACGCTTGCTGAATATTTTGGGTGATACTGCGGTCGGCACGGCTGGGTTCTGCAACACCCGAAGGGTGGTTGTGCGATAAAATCAGCGCGGCGGCATTACAAGCCAACGCGGTTTTAATAATTTCACGTGGGTGTACGGTGGCGCTGTTAAATGTGCCGGCAAACATCTCTTCTTGTTTGATAACCCGATGCTGGTTATCCAAAAACAGCACTAAAAAAATCTCTCTTTCGCGCGCACTCAGGCAGGTCTGCAAATAGGCTTTGGTTGCGTCAGCACTGGTAAGCGCACTTTCGCGCTGTAAACGCTCGGCCAGATAACGGCGCGACATCTCAACACTGGCCTGCAATTGCACGTATTTAGCGTCGCCCAGACCGTGATGCTGACAAAATTCATGCTGGTTGGCAGCCAGCAGTGCCCGCAGAGAGCCAAACTCCGCCAGCAGGCGCTGCGCCAGTTCTATAGCATTACAGCCTTTAATGCCGGTGCGTAAAAATATCGCCAGTAACTCGGCATCACTTAGCCTCTGAGCGCCCTGTTGCAGTAGTTTTTCACGCGGCCGTTCGGCGGCGGGCAGTGCTTTTATCGACATATAAGGCGGCGCTCCTTGCCATGCTCTGTATCCCGAAAATGGGTTATGCTTTGTATCCCGCACAAAGAAATTTTGTGATTTTTTATTGGGAAAGATAAAAAAGAGCGGTAAAAAACAGTTGTAGAAGAAGTTACTGCCAGCGGCGATCACCGTGCCTTTTTGCTGCGAAACAGACCGCAACTTGATGATTCCCCCGCCACAATGCGTGCAGGCACAAGGTCAGTATTGGTCGGTTGATATAGCCTTATACGCTCTACGCAAAAAACCTGAACCGCAGGTATGCCCACGCCAACCGCACAGGCTGGCGCGATTGTGAAGGTAAAAAGCATAAAAAGAGTGTGATAAAGTGTGCCCTATCTGTATTTCTGCTGAAGAGCCGATTTCCTAAATGAATGAATTAGCCGGTAAAAAAATCCTGCTGGGTATTAGTGGCGGGATAGCGGCCTATAAGTGTGTTGAGCTGGTGCGCCGCCTGCGTGAACAGGGGGCGGAGGTCAGGGTAGTGATGACGGCAGCAGCAAAAGCCTTTATTACGCCGCTGACGCTGCAAGCCGTATCGGGCCACCCGGTGGCCGATGATTTGCTTGATCCGGCCGCTGAGTCATCAATGGGCCATATTCAGCTGGCAAAATGGGCTGATTTGGTGCTGCTTGCACCCGCAACGGCCGATCTGCTGGCACGCATTACCGCGGGCATGGGCAATGATTTACTGACGACATTATGCTTGGCAACGTCGGCACCGGTGGCCGCAGCACCGGCCATGAATCAGCAAATGTATCAGGCGGCCATTACGCAAGAAAATTTACAGCGGCTACAGCAACGCGGCTATTTGCTGTGGGGGCCTGCCGACGGAGCTCAAGCCTGTGGGGATGTGGGGCCAGGGCGAATGCTTGAACCTGCCGAGTTGTGTGAAAAAACCACGCAATTTTTTAGGGAAGCAAAAACAGCTTGTGCAGGACAAGATATGCAGGGGCTACGGGTATTAATTACCGCAGGCCCTACACGGGAAGCGCTTGATCCTGTGCGGTTTATTAGCAACCACAGTTCAGGGAAGATGGGCTACGCGATTGCACAAGCTGCCGCCGAGCGCGGTGCACAGGTCACTCTGGTGAGCGGGCCAGTAGCACTATCAGCGCCGAATAATGTGACCTGTGTGGCGGTAGAAACGGCGCTGCAAATGCAGGCCGCCGTTATGCAGCGCACAACTGATCACGATATTTTCATTGCCTGTGCAGCCGTAGCGGATTACCGCGCGGCAGAAATTGCGCCAGAAAAAATCAAAAAAACAGCTGACGGTACAGATCATGCGATAATGCTGCACTTGGTAAAAAATCCGGACATTGTGGCCGGTGTAGCAGCACTCACCGTTGATCGGCCTTTTGTGGTCGGATTTGCAGCAGAAACCCAAGATGTGGAAAAATATGCCCGCGATAAACTGGTGCGGAAAAATCTGGATCTGATCTGCGCCAATAATGTTTCATCGCCAGAACAGGGCTTTAATGCCGATCAGAATGCGTTGCATCTGTATTGGCCGCACGGAGATAAAGCACTTCCGTGCTGCAATAAGGCGCTGTTGGGGCAACAGCTGATCGATGAAATCCTCTCACTCTACTCATATAAGCAAGCGGCACTCTCTGATGAAAAAAATTGACCTGAAAATTCTCGACCCTCGTATCGGCCAGCAATTCCCGCTGCCAACCTATGCAACCGACGGGTCGGCTGGCCTTGATCTGCGTGCCTGTTTGGATACACCTATCACGCTGGAAGCGGGGCAAACGGTACTGGTGCCAACGGGTCTGGCGATCCACATTGCGGATGCATCGCTGGCGGCGGTGATCTTGCCGCGCTCAGGGCTAGGGCACAAGCACGGTGTGGTGCTGGGCAACTTGGTCGGGCTGATTGATTCTGATTATCAGGGTGAGCTGAAAGTCTCGGTCTGGAACCGTGGCCACGAAACGTTTGTGATTGAGCCGGGCGAGCGCATGGCACAAATGGTGTTTGTGCCTGTCGTGCAGGCGGCGTTTAATCTGGTGACTGAATTTGATCAGAGCGAGCGTGGCGAAGGCGGTTTTGGTCATACTGGGCGTAAATAAGACTCAACAGCCTCAAAATCGTGTCTTTCGGTGGGCGTTTGCACGCCTGCCGACTGCGTACAACGTTGGCGCGTTGATGTTAACTGCGGCTGCAACGCAGTTTTTAGCCTTATAGGGAATCGTACGTAATGGCAGGAAATAATAAGAAAAACCGTCGGGAAGAGATCCTACAGGCGCTGGCACAGATGCTGGAGTCGAGCGAAGGGTCTCAGCGGATCACCACCGCGCGTTTAGCCACCACGGTCGGCGTATCAGAAGCGGCGCTATACCGCCACTTTCCGAGCAAAGCCAAAATGTTCGAGGGGCTGATTGAGTTTATTGAAGACAGCCTGATGTCACGGATTAACCTGATTTTAACCGATGAAAAAGATACGCTGCTGCGTCTGCGTTTAATCATTCAGTTGCTGCTGGGTTTTGCAGAAAAAAACCCCGGCCTGACCCGTATTCTGACCGGCCATGCGCTGATGTTTGAACAAGACCGCCTGCAAAGCCGTATCAATCAATTGTTTGAGCGTATCGAAGCGCAACTGCGACAGGTTATGCGTGAACGTAAACTGCGTGAAGGCAAGGGTTTCAGCCACGATGAGAGCCTCTTAGCGGTGCAACTGCTGGCATTTTGTGAAGGGCTGATGCTGCGCTTTGTACGCTCTGAATTCCGTAATCTGCCTACAACAGATTTTGATGTACGCTGGCAACTGCTGACTGCAGAGCTGTTTTAACATCACCGCACGATACCGCACCCGATCGGCCACCCCCTGTGGCCTGATTCCGGTGGGCCTGCCGCTTGTCGCATTTGCTTACTGCCAGCCATGTTACGAAACACTTTGTGCTTCGCCAGCGGGCACAAAACCATCAATAATCTGACTGCGGGTCTACCGCATGCCGAACCTATCGGCATGACGGCTGTGTACTTCCCTGAATACAGCCTCTTTCCCTTTATTGTGTTGATTGATCATCATGCCAAAACCGATCGTTTCTGCAGCCCTGCGCGGCGCGGGCCAAGTTTTTTTTTGTGATAACCCCCTGACTGGCAGCTTTTTTCTACTGGCCATTTTTTATGCTGCCGCCAGCAGCGGACAAGCCTACACCGCTGTCGGCGCGGTGGTCGGGTTACTGATTGCCACATTTGCCGCCAAAGTATTGCGTTTAAAAATAGCCGATATTGATCAGGGTCTGCACGGGTTTAACGGTATTTTAGTCGGGATCACAGTGACCACCTTTTTTATTCCCTCGGCACTGATGTGGGTATTGCTGATTTTAGGCGCAATACTCTGCCCGATTGTGGAGTGTGCGATAGCGGAGTCTATGACGCGCAGTTGGGGAGTGCCGGGTTCAACTGCACCTTTTGTACTGATTAGCTGGATGCTGTTGCTGGCAGGCTATAATTTATCGGGCGTACATTTGCATGTGCTTGATGCTGCAATTGTACCCAGTTCGCACTCGGCGGTCAGTCTGTGGATGCTACTTCAGGCCAGTATTCGTAATATTGCGCAGGTATTTTTACTAAACAACACTACCAGTGGGCT
>NZ_JBOFRH010000115.1:0-4855 GCF_051650925.1 Plesiomonas sp. | reverse complement strand
ATATAGCCGATTCGTTTTACACAAAAAAATCGGCTGCCGCAGACTAAATTATTCACTATTTTTCCGCGTTTAAGGCCTATTTTTGCACAAATAATGGCGCTGTAAGTTGCCATGTTTTTTTCAGCGTTTTTTGTCACGGAATCACTTTGACCCTTGAATCGATTCAGAGTACAAAAGTAGACAGCATAACCACACCGACTCGATGGACTGATATGGAACGCAAAATTCTGTTAACCGACTGCCCCGATGCCAAGGGGCTGATCGCAAAAATTACCAACATCTGTTACAAGCATCAGCTAAACATTATCCAAAATAATGAGTTTGTTGATCACCGTACTCGCCGCTTTTTTATGCGTACCGAGCTAGAGGGGATCTTCAATGACACTACGTTATTGGCCGATCTGGATGATGCTCTGCCTGAGGGTACTAAACGTCGTCTGATTGCTGCAGGACGTAAACGCGTCGTGATTTTGGTGACAAAAGAGGCACACTGCCTCGGCGATTTACTGATGAAAACCTATTATGGCGGTCTGGATGTTGATATTGCTGCGGTGATCGGCAATCACGAAACGCTGCGTGTGCTGGTTGAACGTTTTGATATCCCCTATCACTGTGTCAGCCATGAGGGTTTGAGCCGTGAAGAGCACGATCAACAAATGTGTGCACAAATTGATGCTTATAACCCAGATTATTTAGTTTTGGCTAAATATATGCGGGTACTAACACCTGAGTTTGTTGGGCATTATCCGAATAAAATCATCAATATTCACCACTCCTTCCTGCCAGCATTTATTGGCGCAAAACCGTATCATCAGGCGTATGAACGGGGGGTGAAAATCATCGGCGCAACAGCACACTTTGTGAATGATAATCTCGATGAGGGGCCGATTATTGTGCAGGATGTGATTAATGTCGATCACACCTATTCTGCAGAAGATATGATGCTGGCAGGCCGTGATGTAGAGAAAAATGTACTCAGCCGCGCACTGCGTCTAGTACTTGATCAGCACGTTTTTGTGCATGGAAACCGCACTGTTGTTCTGTAATCTGCCAATTGATAGTTGATCTTATGCTCTATTCTTACCGGTGCGCTCTGCGTGCCGGTATTTCGGTTTGCAACGAATTGATGCAGCAACGTGCATCGTAGTCACACAGATCATAACTACTCACCGTAGAAATGACTGACCTTCACGCTGAACTTAAGCTGCAATTTGCAGATGGGAAAGTGATGCTTGAGTACGCGCGGCTTGTAGGCAGGTTAAAAACAGTTGTGTGCGGTGATCGGCCGCCTTCGTTGTTTTCTTCCCTTCTAGCTCATCGCGTTCGGTATACGACATATTACCGTACACTTCAGGCTGCAAACCGGCTGTATTTTGTGGTGGATAGATAAGCGGATCTGGTTGCAAACACTCAAGCAACCATGTGGATGCCAACCCACCCTGATGAAATGCCTCGGTGCGCTGATCGGCCCACTGCACATCATCTTCATGACCATATAAACGGCTTTTCGGGGGAACCGGTAAATTTAAACTGGCAGTTTGTGTTTGAGGTTCAGGCATCTGAAATTGAGCTTGATCACACACGTTAGCCGACAACATAGCTAAAAGCAGCGAAAAATCGGTACGCTGCCCCTGCTCGATGGCTTTAGGTAAGCGGCCATTTAGCTGTAGCTCATCGGTTAATACGCGGGTGTCGATACGATCAATCACAAAAATATCCTGTTTTATGCACAAAAGAAGTAACGGCAATGCTTCTGAATTCTTTACCTCTTTTAGGCATTTTTTTCTATTTTAATGTACTAAGTGCCTCTATTTTCGGCACTACGCATAAAAAAACAGCGGGTAAACAACTTTTTAGTATTTTTACCTTTACACACCGTGTTCATTTGATATGATGCGCCCCGCTTGCTCTGGAGGGGTTCCCGAGCGGCCAAAGGGATCAGACTGTAAATCTGACGGCTCAGCCTTCGAAGGTTCGAATCCTTCCCCCTCCACCATTTATTAAAACGCATTGCTTTGGCTTGCAGTGCTATATAACCGTAAAACCTGTGTGGAGAGATTCCCGAGCGGCCAAAGGGATCAGACTGTAAATCTGACGGCTCAGCCTTCGAAGGTTCGAATCCTTCTCTCTCCACCATCTATTTACAACGCATTGCTTTGGCTTGCAGTGCTATATAACCGCAAAACCTGTGTGGAGAGATTCCCGAGCGGCCAAAGGGATCAGACTGTAAATCTGACGGCTCAGCCTTCGAAGGTTCGAATCCTTCTCTCTCCACCATTCTTTTTTCTTACATCTTTACTCTTGTTTCTCTTCTTCACTGTATCCAAAAAATTTTCTCTCTCTGCTTTTCTATACACTTCCCCATATTTTATGTGTACTGATTTTACTTTTTCTATATTCCATACCCTTCGCACCTATTCTTTTTTGTTGTTGATTTTTATACGCAATTTATCTTCTGTCTATTAACCCAAAATTAACAGTGATCGACTACGATCAGCGGTTAATGCCTATTTTAAAAAAGGTAATAGCCAGAAATAAAAAATAATATTCCTAATATAGGAATTAATAGCAGCAGAAATCACTGCTCCGATCAGCCAAATCTCCCGCATTTCATTCACTGACTATTAACAAAAATACCAACATACAGTAATTTAGCCTTTGATCTGTTTTTTCATACAGAACCAAGGATGTTGTAAATGTCAGATATCCCTGCACTACAAATCACTGATTTATATAAATCTTTCGGGGTAAACCCCGTGTTGTCAGGTATCAGTTTGAGTGCCAATAAGGGGGATGTGATCTCAATTTTAGGGTCATCGGGATCAGGCAAGTCTACATTTTTGCGTTGTATTAATTTGCTAGAAACCCCGACAGCCGGTGAAATACGCATTAAGGGTGAGCTGATCACTATGAAGCAAAATCGGCGTGGAGAGCGTTTTCCCGCCGATGAAAAACAGGTACAACGGCTGCGTTCACGGCTAGCAATGGTCTTTCAGGGATTTAATCTCTGGTCACACATGACAGTGCTAGAAAATATTATCGAAGCACCTATACATGTTCTGGGTGAACCACGCCACAGTGCAATTGAGAATGCCGAGGCGTTGCTGCACAAAGTCGGCCTGTATGAACGGCGTGATTATTACCCAAGCCACCTTTCCGGCGGACAACAGCAACGCGCAGCGATTGCCCGCGCTCTGGCAGTGCAGCCAGAAGTTCTGCTGTTTGATGAACCGACATCAGCGCTTGATCCGGAGTTGGTGGGTGAGGTGTTAAATGTGATGCGCAACCTTGCGCAAGAGGGGCGAACCATGTTGGTGGTTACGCACGAGATGTCATTCGCCCGTGATGTTTCCAGCCATGTGGTGTTTCTGCATAAGGGTAAAATTGAGGAGCAAGGTTCACCTGAGCAGGTTTTTTATCACACTCAATCAGAGCGCATGCGGCAATTTTTAGCACCAAAATATTAGATCTAAATATCTATCCCTAAATATTAATCATAAATAGGCTAAATAGTTAGATACCAACTACGCTAAAACAGAGATACACCCCATTATTGGGTGAATAATCAGCAGGTAACACGCCTGCTATGAATAACCAATGTCACCCACAGAGCCACATGTCAGCGTCATTGGGTGTATTGCGTTAACCCCCTGTTGAAGAAGGAATTTAAATATGGCCCGAATCCCCGCACTTAATAAGCGTGTTGCACTGAGTATGCTGATCTCTGCAACGTGTCTGGTCAGCGGTTCTGTTATCGCCAAAGAGTGGAAAGAAGTTCGTATTGCAGTGGATGTGCCGTATGAGCCGTTTGAGTTTAAAAAACCGGATGGTTCACTGACCGGTTTTGAAATTGATCTGGGTAACGCAGTCTGCCAGCAGGCTAAGCTCAAGTGTGAGTGGGTAGTACAAACGTGGGACGGTATTATTCCTGGGTTGTTGGCCCGCAAATATGATGTGATCTTTTCATCTATGTCGATTAATGAAGAGCGTAAGGCAAAAGTTGATTTTTCTGATGCTTACTACAATACCCCAAGTGCATGGTTTACACCGAAAGTCACCGATATTAACCCTGCGAAACCGGAAACATTAGCCGGTAAAAAACTGGGCGTACAGCGCGGTACAATTCAGGATACGGAAGCAAGCAAGATGTTTGGGAAAACAGCCCAGATTATTCGTTACAACAGCGGTGATGAGGTGGTGTTAGACCTGAAAGGTGGCCGATTAGATGCAGTATTAATTGATTATCCGGTAGGCGAAAGCACGATTTTAAAAACCGCAGACGGTGAAGACTTTGTGATGACTGGGGATAAATTCCAGCTCGGTGACGGTGTAGGTGCAGCATTTCGTAAAAATGATACGGATTTAAAAGAGACATTTAATCAGGCACTCAGTACAGTTAAAAGTAACGGTACGTATGATTCGATTATGAAAAAATATTTTGAATACAATGTGAAGAAATAATCTTCTAAGAGATTATGGGCTATTTTGCTTTTGGTACGGCAGGTTGTTTTTAGCATGGATTTTTTTAGCGTAGATTGCTTTTAGCGTAATTTGCGCACCTGCCGTACATTTCATACGTAACCTGTATATTAAATATGCGTATCAGGATAGTTATACGCTGTGCACCCATTACGGAGAATATTATGCTTGATCTCCACGGATACGGCCCGTCTATTTTTTATGGTGCATTGCTGACATTAAAGTTGGCTTTTTTATCTCTGCTGATTGCCTTAATACTGGGGCTACTCACGGCGAAGGCTAAATTATCATCACATCGTGGGTTGCGTGTTATTGGTCAACTTTATACGACGGTGATCCGCGGTGTGCCAGATCTGGTACTGATGCTGCTCATTTT
>NZ_JBOFRH010000114.1:0-4533 GCF_051650925.1 Plesiomonas sp. | reverse complement strand
GTGTTGTGCTAAGATTATTTGCCGTCTGTGCGATAGATTGAGGCATATCCGGCTCACCCACCACCGCCGGACAATGTGCTCGGAAAATACCGGCTTTTTCGCGGCCAATACTTTCACGAGAGTTGCCTAACCAATCGGTATGATCAAGATCGATACTGGTGATAACCGCCACATCACTGTCTACAATGTTAGTCGCATCCAAGCGCCCGCCCAATCCGACTTCCAGAATGACGACATCCAGTGCCGCATCGGTAAACAGTTTTAATGCCGACAGGGTGCTGAACTCAAAATAGGTCAGTGATGTTGTTCCACGCCCCGATTCAATAGTGCTAAAAGCGGCACTGTGCAGTGGCTCACTCAGCTCATCGCCCTGTATGCGAACCCGCTCGGTATAACGCAGCAGATGCGGGGAGGAGTACACACCCACACGGTATCCGGCCTGCATTAAGATCACTTCCAGCATCCGGCAAGTTGTACCCTTGCCATTTGTACCGGCAACCGTGATCACTGTCGGAGCAGGCTTGGTAATACCCAGCGCAGTGGCAACCTGCTGAATGCGTGCCAGCCCCAGATCAATGGTCGTATTGTGGAGGTTTTCAAGATAAGAAAGCCACGTAGCGAGAGGCGACGTGGCTTGGGGAGGAGTCAGAGTCTTCATCATACATCTACCTAGCGCGCATTTTCCCTGCGCGGCTGTTATCGCGTAGTTATGTTCTTACGCGAGTTTTCACATGTAATGACCAGTATCAATACAGTCAAAAACAACCACTGCGGGTCAGCAGCCAATACGCGCTGACCCGCAATCAGTAGGTTATTTTTCGTCAGTATCTGACTTGGCTGACAGCGTGTCTGCCTCAGTCTCAGTGTCAACCGCAGCAACCTCTTCAACCGGACGCTGTGCTGGCACAACCAACGGTGACGGTTGCAACGTCATTTTTGCCAGTAAACCAGCCAGACGCTGACGCATTTCCAAACGCGGAATGATCATGTCAATCGCGCCTTTTGCCAGTAAAAACTCACTGCGCTGGAAGCCTGATGGCAATGTTTCACGCACGGTTTGCTCGATAACTCGTGGCCCTGCAAAACCAATCAGAGCTTTAGGTTCACCGATGTTGATATCACCTAGCATTGCTAAACTTGCAGAAACACCGCCCATCGTTGGGTCGGTCAGTACTGAAATAAATGGCAGCCCTTTTTGACTTAAGCGCGCCAACGCAGCACTGGTTTTTGCCATTTGCATCAGTGAGAATAGCGCTTCTTGCATACGTGCACCGCCGCTGGCAGAAAAGCAAACTAACGGTGAATTCAGTTCAATGGCTTTATCCACGGCACGCACAAAACGGGCACCTACCACAGAAGCCATTGATCCGCCCATAAAAGAGAACTCAAAAGCAGCCGCCACAACCGGTATGCCCATCAGCGCACCCTGCATGACGATCAGTGCATCTTTTTCACCGGTCTCTTTTTGTGCAGCGCTGAGTCTGTCTTTATAACGCTTAGAGTCTTTGAACTTCAGAATATCTTTCGGCTCTAGCTCTTCGGCGAACTCAACACCGGTACCCTCATCAAGAAAGCTCAACAATCGACGACGGGCAGTGATACGCATGTGGTGGCCACACTTCGGGCACACTTCCAGATTCCGTTCCAGTTCAGCACGGTACAAAACTTGTTCGCAGCCATCACATTTGGTCCATACTCCCTCAGGAATACTTGCCTTGCGCGAGGAGACGATATTTGTTTTGTTAATAATACGCTCGATCCAGCTCATGGATGACCTTTCAACCTTGTGTTTTAACAGCACCGCCTGTAGCAGTGTAAGCTCAGGAAATACCGCACATTAAACCACATCAGATTCACGCTGTGGATAAAAAACTGGTCATACCCGACCAGCCTACCGATTCATTTGACGCTGAGTTTTTACTCTATTTCGATGCGGTTTCTGATGAATGACGACGACGCTGCCGCCAAAACTCAATAATACCAGGCAGCACCGAAATAAAAATAATCCCTAAAATCAATAACTCAAGATTCTGTTTGATCACAGGGATATTGCCAAAGTAGTAACCGGCATAAACAAACCCTGTCACCCACACGATACCACCAATCACATTAAACAATGCAAAATGTCGGTAGTGCATACGCCCCATACCAGCAACAAATGGGGCAAACGTGCGAACTATAGGCACGAAACGGGCAAAAATAATAGTTTTCCCCCCGTGACGCGCATAAAACTGCTGAGTACGTTCAAGATGCTGACGTTTAAATAAGCGTGAATGCGGATTACTGAACAAACGTTCACCAAATAAGCGCCCGATACTGTAGTTCAGTGCGTCTCCGGTAATCGCAGCAATAATCAGTAAAACCACCAGCAAATGCGCATCCATCTGGCCGGTTGCCGCCAGTGTTCCGGCCACAAACAGCAGTGAGTCACCAGGTAAAAACGGGGTAACAACCAGCCCAGTTTCACAGAAAATAATTAAAAACAGAATGCCGTAAATCCACAGGCCATATTGCGCCACCAGCATGGTCAGGTGCACATCAATGTGCAAAATAAAATCAATCAGCGAACTCAGCAACGCCATGGCTTCACATCCTTGATAAATCCGTTTTTATACTCAAACAGGGTGCACCGACTCACTACCAAGTAACGGCGACACACAATAGTGGCCGAAAGACGCTCTACGAGTCTATCTTCAGCCAACGTGTATTCATAATAGTCAGTCAGCAATAAACAGTGGGCCAAGCATCGGCGCTGGCAAGGCAAATTGCGCCGGATAATCTACCGCAACAAGATACAATCCAGCAGCTTTTGCTGTTGCCGCAGCAATACGACGATCTTTAGCTGCCAGAACAGTGTCAATCCATGCCTCTGGCTGATGCCCTGCCCCCACTTCCAGCAAACTGCCCACAATATTTCGCACCATATGGTGCAAGAAGGCATTCGCTTTTACATCCACAATCACATAATGACCCTGACGGGTTATATTCAGGTGCTCAATGGTGCGCCAAGGTGAGTGAGACTGACACTGCAACGCTCGAAATGAGGTAAAGTCGTGCTCACCGAGCAGATACTGCCCCGCGCGTTGCATTTTTTCAACATCAAGCGGGTGGTGATAATGCGTCACACCGTGGCGTAAGATAGCTGGGCGGTAGCCGTAATTATAAATAATGTAGCGATAGCGGCGTGCGGTAGCACTAAAACGCGCATGAAACTCTTCCGATACTTCGGTAGCCCAACGCACAGCAATATCATCAGGCAGATTGGCGTTTGTACCGAGTGTCCATGCCGCATCTTTACGCACCGAATCGGTATCAAAATGCACCACTTGCCCCGTACCGTGTACACCTGAGTCTGTGCGTCCTGCACAAAAGACATTCACCGGATGGTTTGCCACTTTTGAGAGTGCTTTTTCTAAACGCTCCTGCACACTGTCAACTTCTTGCTGACGCTGCCAACCGCAATAACGGCTTCCATCGTATTCAATGCCCAGTGCAATACGCATGGTCAACTTACCCTTCACGACAATAAAACGTGCGATTATAAACAAAAAGCGGCGGCCTGTAGCCACCGCATGATCAGTTTCTAACGTTTATTTTCCGCGCCTACACAACGCAAACCCTAAAGCCCATACTTTATGCTGGATATAAACGCACAATTACGCATAGCATACTCTCCTGATAATCAGGTTATGCTGACGTAACTTCTTGCAGCATTTTTCGCGCCTGCTGTTGCTGACTTTCAGAACCCTGTGCGATGACCTCATTGAGCAGTGCAACCGCACCTTCTGGATCATCTATATCCAGATAAGCGCGCGCCAAAATCAATTTACCGACCAGATCATCGGTCATATCCTCATCATGGTTTACATCTTCAGCAACAGGCTGGCGTGTATGCAGCGCGCGAACAAAAGGCTGGGTAACACCGTCGCGCTCTTCAGGAGAGAGCTGATCGGCCATCAGATTTGGCTGCGCGCCCCAATCTTCATGCTCTGACTGTGGCTCAGGCGGTAGCGGCATCGACCAGTGCTCCGCTTGTGGAAGCAGCGGAGTTGAGAGATCAAAATCGGCCTCGGTCATATCTGGCAGATCAAACAGCGGGGTTTTGGTTGGAATAGCTGCGGCAGGTTGACGCACTTCCAACGTTGGCACTGTCTCAGCCGTATCAGCATCAGCCGCTGTTTTTTCGCTAGCCTCAGTGCCCGTGATATTTACATGCGAAATATTTTTGCCCGAGGTATCTGTGTTAATGATATCCGTATTAACAAACGTTGCTTGCACAGCGTTTGTATTGCGAATATTTGTACTCTCTGTATCAGTCACATCGGTTTTAGCCGTTTCAGTAGGCAAATCGGCTGCAGTAGAACGATGAGTCTGAGCCTCAACACGATCCGTCATATTGCCAACCGCAGGCGCATGTATCGGTGCGGGAACAGCGTCAGACAGAGGCGATGTCAGATCTTCAGATTGAGAATTAGGCAAAGCATCAGACACCGCGGTAGGAATAGAGCTTGCTTCTACTGGATTGGCTGACTC
>NZ_JBOFRH010000113.1:0-1135 GCF_051650925.1 Plesiomonas sp. | reverse complement strand
GGTAGCGCCGGTTGTTTCATGCACGGGCCAACCTTTATGGCTAACCCGCTTGCCTGCGCCGTCGCATCGGCAAATCTGGCGTTACTGGCCTGCGGCAGCTGGCAAGCGGATGTGCAGCGTATCGAAGCGGTGCTCAAGGCCGATTTGCAGCCGTTAAGCACACACCCTGCGGTTGCGGATGTGCGAGTGCTCGGCGCGATCGGTGTGGTGGAGATGCGCCAACCGGTGAACATGGCGCGGTTACAGGCCGAATTTGTGCGCCTCGGGGTGTGGATCCGTCCGTTTGGGCGCTTAATCTATGTGATGCCACCCTATATGTCGCCGACAGAAGATGCGCACCGTTTAACTGCGGCTATACATGCGGTTATTGAGCAAGGCCTCTGAGGCCATCAACCGCAAGCCCTTTTTCTACAGCAGCGAATACGGCACGTATCTAATACGTAGCAGTATTCGCTGTTTACAGTTGTTAAGCACTTGAAATTTCGGTCTTAAACTTCACGTTTAAAATAGAAATGTTGATCTCGAGGCGTTTGAGGTTTAACCGTGAGTACTTCGGTTGCTTGGGTATTGATGTTTAGATATTGGGGTCTTGTAGCACGCTACTATATAGCATCACATATTTATTTTGTCCCCGTTTATGCTCGGCTCGAATTAAAAATAAAGCTGACACAACTGACTGAAATGCATGTTTATTTCATTTTCACTACCAATAACACAAGCGTATATTCTTTTTAATTATAACACCCCCAACAATTAATTTTAAATCGCACATTTATAGAATGTAATGCGCGCATTTTCCCATCGCATTCATTTATCAGTTCTTAAGTCTTTCACTTTCGTTTTACGCATATGCACGCAAGGCATATTCATACAGAACAATTCGCTTTAAAAAAGCCGTTTTAGCAAAAACAACAGGTCATACCAGCTTGCTGGCGTGTATTTATTCTAAAAACAACGATTACAAGATAACTATTTCAGACTCATCGCTTTATGTTTCTGTTTAAAATATCTTTTTCGCATTTCTTGACGGCTATCAATTGCCTTTATTCTAGAATGCGATGTAACATCAAAATAACATCAGCATTCCTGAATATTATTTTTGGTGGCTGACTGTTATGCCGGTAAAGAGGTATTC
>NZ_JBOFRH010000112.1:0-3545 GCF_051650925.1 Plesiomonas sp. | reverse complement strand
GGCGCGCATTATTCCGCATTTCCCTTTGGCTGTCAAGGTTTGTTTTTCACATTCCTTAAAAGCGTTTTATTCTTTACTGCTTAGCTTTCAGTGATTTGCATCACGGTTGCCGTGTCAGTGGGGTCGCATTATAGGGAGTATTTACAAAGAGGCAAGCAAAAAAGTTAATAAATCTTTTGCTTGCTCATTTTTTACTCTTTTTGTTTATTTTATACGTTTTTTAAGCAGCGCGGGTACATCAGCAAGGCTATCGAGGACGTAATCTGCTAGGGCTTCGGCTTCTGCGGTGAGGGGTTTTCCACTGCGAACCAGAATCTTGGTGCCAATGCCAGCCGCTTGCGCCGCTTGCATGTCTTCAAGTTTATCACCAACCATATAAGAGGAGGCCATATCGAGGTCAAGCTCTGCTTGTGCTTCAAGAAACATGCCCGGCTTCGGTTTGCGGCATTCACAGTCAATTTTATATTCACCCTTACCGTGCTCTGCGTGATGCGGACAGTAGTAGATACCATCAAGATCAACGCCTCTGTCAGCCAGTGACCAATCCATCCACTCAGTTAAGTGGGTAAACTGGGCTTCGGTAAACAAACCTCGGGCAATGCCAGATTGGTTGGTGACTAAGACCAGTGCCAGCCCCATCTCTTTAATTTGGCGACAAGCGTCAATCGCGCCTTTGATGAATTCAAAGTTGTCACTTTCATGTACGTAGCCATGATCAATGTTCAGTGTACCGTCACGATCAATAAATAGTGCTGAGGTTGCCATGTGAAGATCTCCGGCGGGTCTGGATTTACGGTATCAAGTATGTGCTGATTATCGCCTGCCTGTTCTTATAATGTAAGACGAGAGGCGTTTTTGAGGATAAATGTGGGGATATACGGGTTTATTTCTCTTTCTTTTAGCCGTCTAGACGTAAAAACTGTTGACTATAGCCATCCAGACATCTTAGCATCTGTGTATTCGCTCTGCTGTCTATCCCTATATATTGTTTAGGATCTGTTTTTGTGCGATAGAAGTAAGCATCTGTTTCAGCATGGAGAGCATGACGTACCATGATTAGGCTTAATCACATCAGTAAAATATTTCACACGGAAGGGCGAAGTATCAGTGCGCTTTCAGAGGTGAGTTTGCATGTTCCGGCTGGCCAGATTTTTGGCGTGATAGGTGCATCGGGAGCAGGGAAAAGTACGCTGATTCGCTGTGTGAATCTGCTTGAGCGCCCCTCTTCAGGTGAGGTATTTGTTGATGGGCAGGATATGATGGTGCTGGATGAACCGGCACTCGAGCGTGCAAGACGTAATATTGGGATGATTTTCCAGCACTTTAATCTGCTCTCTTCACGTACGGTGTTTGGTAATGTGGCTTTTGCTTTGGAGTTACAAGGCTTAAATAAAGAGGCGATTGCCACACGAGTGGATGAGTTGCTGGCACTAGTTGGCCTGACAGATAAGAAGACGGTGTTTCCGGCAAATCTTTCCGGCGGGCAAAAACAGCGAGTGGCAATTGCCCGTGCGCTGGCCTGTAATCCGAAGGTATTGTTGTGTGATGAGGCCACCAGTGCGCTTGATCCGGCAACAACGCGGTCTATTTTAACGCTGTTGAAGGATATTAACCGCCGTTTGGGGCTGACGATTTTACTGATCACGCATGAAATGGATGTGGTAAAGCGAATTTGTGATCAAGTTGCGGTCATCAGCGCAGGTCAGCTGATTGAGCAAGGTTCGGTGGGTGAGGTTTTTGCACACCCGAAAACGCCGCTAGCACAGCAGTTTATTCGCTCAACGCTTGATTTAAGTATTCCTGAAGATTATGCCGCAAGGTTGGTAACAACACCGCAGCCATTGCATTTCCCGTTGATCCGTTTGGAGTTTACCGGACAATCTGTTGATGCACCGCTGCTGTCAAAAGTGGCGCGGGAATTTAATATTGATTGCAATATTTTAAGCGCGCAGATGGATTATGCCGGCGGAATTAAATTCGGGGTGATGCTGGCAGAGTTGTTTGGTGATGAGGCGCGTTGTGCGCAGGCAATGGATTATCTGCATGAGCAGCATGTCAAGGTGGAGGTGTTAGGCTATGTCGCAAGCAATGATTGAGCTGCTGTTTAAGGCATTGGGCGAAACACTGATGATGGTGCTAGCTTCTGGGGTTATTGGTTTTGCACTGGGGATCCCACTGGGAGTGATCCTGTTTATTACCAAACCAGGACAAATTAAGGCGAATGCGCCGCTAAATAAAGTGTTAGGTGCGGTGATTAATATCGGGCGCTCTATCCCTTTTATTATTTTGATTGTTTCTATTATTCCGTTAACCCGTTTGCTGGTTGGTACGTCTATTGGTACGGCGGCAGCGGTAGTGCCGTTGGCCATTGGCGCAACCCCATTTATTGCCCGTTTAATTGAAGGGGCATTAATGGAAGTGCCTGCCGGTTTGATTGAGGCGGCAAGAGCGATGGGTGCAACCCCGATGCAGATTATCACTAAGGTGATGCTGCCTGAGGCGCTGCCGGGGATCATTAACAGTATTACTATTACGTTAGTGACCTTGGTCAGCTATTCGGCGATGGCCGGTGCTGTGGGTGGCGGTGGTTTAGGTGATGTGGGTATTCGTTATGGTTATCAACGTTTTGACGGTACGGTAATGCTGGTTGTCATTGCTATTTTAGTGGTATTAGTACAGTTGATTCAAAGTGTGGGTGAGCGCTGGGTAAAGGCAACCGACCATAAGTAACCGGTTTCCCCGCATGTACAATTTAAGCGGTTTCATTGAGCCGCTGTTTTACAACAATATGATTTGTGATTGGTGCTCACGCACCGCAATAAACAAGGATGGTAAATACGATGGCATTACAATTTAAAACACTGGCTCTGGTAAGTGCATTGGCAAGCTCTTTATTGCTGACCGGTTGTGGTCAGGATGATGCGCAAAATAAAATTAAAGTGGGCGTAATTTCCGGTGCGGAAGAGCAAGTGGCTGAGGTGGCAAAAAAAGTCGCCAAAGAGCAATACGGTTTAGATGTGGAATTGGTAAGTTTTAGCGATTATATCACGCCAAATGCGGCGCTGGCGGATGGTTCATTAGATCTGAATGCGTTCCAGCACAAGCCGTATCTTGATCAGCAAATTGCTGATCGTGGGTATAAGCTGACCGTTGTCGGTAATTCGTTTGTCTACCCAATTGCTGGTTATTCGAAAAAAATCAAGGCGCTGTCTGAGTTGAAAGAGGGGGCGGCGGTCTCATTACCTAATGATCCAACCAACCTTGGCCGCTCTTTACTGCTGTTACAAGCACAGGGCTTGCTAACGCTCAAAGAGGGCAGCGGCCTGAATGCAACGGTATTGGATATTGTTGCTAACCCGAAAAAATTAAAATTAATCGAGCTAGAAGCACCGCAATTGCCACGCTCACTTGATGATGTTGACTTGGCGGTTATCAATACGACGTATGCCAGCCAGATTGGGCTGACACCGCCAAAAGATGGTTTATTTGTGGAGGATAAAGCCTCTCCGTATGTGAACCTGATTGTGGCACGCGACAATAATAAA
>NZ_JBOFRH010000111.1:0-8210 GCF_051650925.1 Plesiomonas sp. | reverse complement strand
TAATCAGCGGGTCAGTAACCCAGGGGCTACATCAGGTAAATCGAACGCAGTCAGCGTACCGGAAAAACCGGCAGTAAAGGCGGTAGAGAATAAACCGGTGCAGAAAACCGAGCATGTTCCGGCTCAACCGGGGCCAATTATTGAGTCTGCTCCGGTTATCGATAACAGCTCAAAAACAATGGCCAGTACTCAGACACATACGGTAAAACGTGGCGAAACGTTGACCCGAATTGCTAGTCAGTACGGCAGTACTGTGGCGGAGATGAAAGCACTGAACCGTCTGCGTTCGGGTGATGTTCAAGTTGGGCAAAAACTCAAAGTGCCGGTGAGCGGCAATAGTGCCAACAGTAAGCCGCAGCCTCCGGTTGCCAGCCAGCCAGATCCGGTGATAGAAAAACCAGCCGTGGAAAAAGGTGGCACGCAATGGCATGAGGTCAAGCGTGGTGAGAATCTGTTGCGTATTGCCGAGCGTTATCACACTAGCATGCAGACACTGCGCGATTTGAACCGGCTGGCCGGTGATCAGGTGAATGTTGGGCAGAAACTGAAAGTGCCTGCGGCAGGCGGGGTGCCGGTTGCTGATGCAGCCAAAACAGCACCTCAAAGTGACAGTAGCAGTACGATAAAAAACAGTACGGCGAAAAAAGGCAGTATCGAGGTGTATACCGTACAGCGTGGCGACTCACTGGGTAAAATTGCAACGCGCTACTCAATCTCAATAGATACCCTGAAATTTGCTAACAATCTGCGCGGTAATCAGGTGCAGGTTGGTCAGAAAATTAAGATCCCGCTCGATGGTGTTGTATCGGCAACCACAGCAGAATCAGCTAAACCGGCAGCGCGCCCGACTCAGCATAAAGTGAAGTCTGGGGAGTCTCTTTCTATGATTGCGGAAAAATACGGTATCGGATTGTCTCGGTTACGCCAGTTTAACAAGCTAAAATCAGATCAGGTGATGATCGGGCAAACGTTGAAAATTCCGCAACAGTAAGGCAGAGGTCAGCGATGGCAATTCAGATTTTACCCGCACAACTGGCGAACCAGATCGCGGCAGGGGAAGTGGTTGAACGCCCCTCTTCGGTTGTGAAAGAGCTGGTGGAGAACAGTCTGGATGCTGGCGCAACCCGTATCGATATTGATATCGATAAAGGCGGGGCGCAACTGATCCGTATTCGGGATGATGGTTGTGGCATCAACAAAACTGATTTGGCTCTGGCACTGGCTCGTCATGCGACCAGTAAAATCAGCTCACTGGATGATCTGGAGGCGATTGTCAGCCTCGGTTTTCGCGGTGAAGCGCTGGCCAGTATCAGCTCAGTCTCACGTTTGCTGATGACCTCGCGTACAGCCGATCAACCTGAGGCATGGCAGGCCTATGCCGAGGGGCGGGATATGCAGGTTACGGTAAAACCGGCCGCGCATCCGGTCGGCACCACCCTTGAAGTACGCGATCTGTTTTACAATACCCCTGCCCGCCGTAAATTTTTGCGTACCGAAAAAACCGAATTTACCCACATTGACGAAGTGGTGCGGCGGATTGCACTGGCTCGTTTCGATGTGAGTTTTACCTTGCGTCATAACGGTAAAATGGTCCGCCAATACCGTGCTGCGGCTACGCAGGAGCAAAAAGAGCGGCGTTTGGCGGGGATCTGCGGGCCGGCTTTTTTACAGCATGCCGTTGCCGTTGAGTGGCAACATGCTGAGTTGACCATCTCGGGGTGGGTCTGCTCTGCACAAGGTTCAAGGCAGCAAAACGATATGGCCTACAGCTACGTCAATGGCCGAATGATGCGTGATAAGCTGATTAATCATGCTATTCGTCAGGCTTACCAGACATTGCTGCAAGAGGCGGAATATCCAGCCTTTGTGCTCTACCTAACACTCGCGCCAAATCAAGTTGATGTAAATGTGCACCCCGCCAAGCATGAAGTGCGTTTCCATCAGGCCCGTTTGGTACATGATTTTATCTATCAGGCCGTGCTAACTGCGTTGCAACATACTGTAGATGAGGCAGGTTCTGCGCTTAATCACCCAGTTGGGGAGTGCTCTCCTGATACTGATGCATTTCCTGATCATTCGCCAACTTTAGCTCTGCCAACAACCCCTCCGCTGACATTGGCAACCCCGCGAATTGCGGCAGGTAGCAGCCAATTTTCGCCGTCAGTACAAGCGCGGCAAGCGGGTATCGGTCAGGTGCAAGAGATACCTTCTGGTAGCCAAAGCGGAGAGCAAACAAGCACGCAATTGCAGGAAACTGCGGCGGGTTATCAGGCGGCAAATCCAGCCGTTGAGCGGCTGTTCAGTCGTCAGCCAAACAGCAGATCCTCACATAAATCGCTGAGTCATCAACTAAACCCTGACACACTGCAGCGTGAGTCAGCGGTATATGCCCGCTTGTTGCAGGCAGAATTGCCATCTACCGATGCGGAAACGGCGATAATTCACACTCCGCAGACATCGGCAGGTACGGTAACGGCGCGAGCGCCGTCTGACAGTACCCATCCGGTGGCACAATATAGCGCACCGTCGAGTTCGCTCGGGCGTGCTTTAGCTATTGTGGCCGAGCAGTATCTGCTGGTTGAGCGTGCACAGGGTATCGGGCTACTTTCACTGCCTCGGGCAGCCGCATGGCGTAAACAAGCACAACTGTTACCGCATGGCCAGCCGTTAAAAGCACAACCGCTGTTGATCCCGTTAATGATGAAAGCAGATGCTATACAGTTGCAAACTGCACAACAACAGCAACCCTTGTTACAGCAATTAGGTATTGATCTGCGCTGCAATGAGCGCCAGAAAATCACCGTACTTGCCGTGCCATTACCGCTGCGGCATCACAACTTACAACAAATTATTCCCTTACTATTGAATAAATTACAGGCTGACCCAACGTTAACCATACCTACATTGGTAGAGTGGTTGGTTGGTCAACTCAAGGAAGAGCAGGCACACTGGACACTGTCGCAAGCAGTTACATTGTTGGCTGATTTGGAGCTGTTATGCCCAGAAAAGCTGCGACAGCAGAGCCCGTTATTAATTAAACCTGTGGAACTTGAGGCGGCCATCACCGCATTACAGAATGACTAAATTACCTCCAGCACTCTTTTTAATGGGGCCGACCGCATCGGGTAAAACCGACTTGGCCATTCGGTTACGCCAGCACTTGCCTGTTGAAGTGATCAGCGTAGATTCAGCATTGATCTATACTGGTATGGATATTGGCACAGCGAAACCGTCAGCGGCTGAATTGGCGCAAGCGCCACACCGGTTGATTGATATTCGCGATCCGTCACAGGCGTATTCGGCGGCTGATTTTCGGGCCGATGCACTGCGTGAAATGGCTGAGATTACTGCCGCCGGTAAGATCCCATTACTGGTTGGTGGCACAATGTTGTATTTTAAAGCGCTGCTTGAGGGCTTGTCACCGTTACCGTCAGCAGACCTTAATGTACGGGCAGAGATAGAGAAAGCCGCACAAACGCGCGGCTGGCAGGCATTGCATGCTGATTTACAACGTATCGATCCGGTTGCTGCGGCTCGGATCCATCCGAATGATCCACAGCGTTTGAGCCGGGCATTGGAAGTTTTTGCAATTTCAGGTAAAACGTTAACAGAGCTGACACAGATTCAGGGAGAAACACTCCCGTATCAGGTGCAGCAATTTGCCATTGCTCCGCCAACGCGTGAGCAATTGCATGAGAAAATTGCCATACGCTTTCAGTTGATGCTGGAAGCTGGGTTTGAACAAGAAGTAGGGAAGCTGTTCAAGCGCGGCGATCTTAACCCGGATCTGCCTTCGATCCGCTGTGTCGGTTATCGTCAAATGTGGGAATATTTGCGCGGTGATTACGATGCACAAGAGATGGCGTTCCGTGGGATTTGTGCCACCCGCCAACTGGCGAAACGGCAAATGACATGGTTGCGTAGCTGGGGTGATATCACCTGGCTAAACAGTGATAAACCGGAAGATGCGTTACAAATCGTCATCAAAGCTATTAGAGGTTAACTGATGGTTTGTGTACAATCCTCTATGCTCCCATGTGCACTATTAATTTAATTAAATCAATAATTGCAACAACAAACAAATAAGGAAAGATAAAATGGCTAAGGGGCAATCACTGCAAGACCCGTTCTTGAACGCACTGCGTCGCGAGCGCGTTCCTGTTTCTATCTATTTGGTTAACGGTATTAAACTACAAGGTCAAATTGAGTCATTTGATCAGTTTGTTATCCTACTTAAAAACACCGTCAGCCAGATGGTTTATAAGCACGCGATCTCTACTGTTGTTCCTGCTCGCCCTGTTTCGCATCATAGCAACAGCGGGCATACTGGCGCACCACATGGTCAGCCGGGCGCAACCCCTACTCAGCAAGATACCACTGACGCTGAATAACTTCGGCTTTAGGAGCCATTAGCTTGTTTGATCGTTATGAAGCTGGTGAACAGGCAATATTGGTGCACATCAATTTCCCGCAAGATCGGGATGTAGAGGATCTCCGGGAGTTCGAAAACCTGGTGTCCTCTGCGGGTGTTACGGCGATGCAGGTAATTACCGGTAGCCGCCGTACGCCGCACTCTAAATATTTCGTCGGCGAAGGTAAAGCCGAAGAGATCGCCGCTGCAGTTGCAGCAACCGGTGCATCGGTTATCCTGTTTAATCACACCCTATCCTCAGCTCAAGAGCGTAATCTTGAGCGTCTTTGTCAATGTCGGGTTATTGACCGTACAGGGTTGATCCTCGATATTTTCGCCCAACGTGCCCGTACGCACGAAGGTAAACTTCAAGTTGAATTAGCGCAGTTGCGCCATCTTGCCACACGTCTGGTTCGGGGGTGGACACACCTTGAGCGGCAAAAAGGCGGGATCGGCCTACGTGGGCCGGGTGAAACACAGCTCGAAACGGATCGCCGTCTGATTAAAGACCGGATCCGTTTGATCATCAACCGATTGGATAAAGTAGCCAAACAGCGTCAGCAAGGGCGTCGTGCACGTAACCGTGCCGAGATCCCAACTGTATCGCTGGTGGGTTACACCAATGCCGGAAAATCGAGCTTGTTTAACACGATTACCTCTGCGGGGGTGTATGCCGCCGATCAACTGTTTGCGACACTTGACCCGACCTTACGTCGGATAGATGTCACCGATGTTGGTGCAGTGGTGCTGGCAGATACCGTCGGATTTATCCGCCATTTGCCGCATGATTTGGTTTCCGCATTTAAAGCCACGCTGCAAGAGACACAAGAAGCTACACTGCTGCTGCATGTGATCGACGCAGCAGATCCGCGCATGGATGAGAATATTCATGCGGTAAATCAAGTGCTGCATGATATTGATGCCGGTGAGATCCCCGTATTGTTGATCATGAATAAAATTGATCAGCTAGAGGATGTTGCCCCGCGCATCGCCCGCAACGATGAAGGCGTTCCGACCCATGTATGGGTATCGGCGCAAACCGGTGCTGGCATGGAGTTAGTTTTTCAGGCGATCAGTGAACGCTTGGCGCAGGATATTGTGCAGCATCAGCTGCATCTGCCTCCGCGTCTGTGGCGATTGCGCAGCCGCTTCTACCAAATGGATGCGTTAACGGATGAGCGTGTCGATGAGCAAGATGGTAGCTTGTGGTTAACGATTCGAATGCCAGCGGTAGATTGGCATCGTTTATGTAAGCAAGAGGCTGAACTCGAAAGCAGTGTTCAGTGATTGTGCTCGCCTGAATTGTTGTGCCTGTGGCACGTTTTTTTGTTAATGGAGTAGATGATGGCGTGGAATCAGCCCGGTAATAACGGTCAGGACCGCGACCCTTGGAGTAACCGCAGTGGCGGACGTGACCAAGGGCCACCCGATCTGGACGATGTTTTTCGCAAACTGGGCAAAAAGTTCGGTGGCGGGAAAAAGAGTGGCGGTGATCAAAACAATAATGGCGACAACAAGCGAGTGACATTTACCCCTCGTTTGATTGGCCTTGCGGTTGCTGCCGCTGTCATAGTATGGGGTGTAAGTGGTTTCTATACGATTAAGGAAGCTGAACGTGGTGTGGTTACCCGTTTAGGTAAACTTAATCGTGTGGTTCAACCTGGCCTGAATTGGAAGCCTACCTTTATTGAATCGGTTACACCGGTCAATATTGGTGCAGTACGTGAGCTTCCGGCGACTGGTTTTATGTTGACGCAAGATGAAAACGTCGTGCGTGTTGAAATGAACGTGCAGTACAAAGTGTCTGATCCGGCGCAATACCTGTTCAGTGTCCGTAATCCGGATGACAGCTTGCGTCAGGCGACTGACAGCGCCTTACGTTATGTTATTGGCCACACAAAAATGGATGATGTGCTGACCAAAGGGCGTGCCAAGGTTCGTCAAGATACTTGGGTTTTACTGGATCAAATTGTAGCGCCTTACAACATGGGGCTACAGATTATGGATGTTAACTTCCAGTCTGCTCGTCCACCGGAAGAGGTGAAAGAGGCCTTTGACGATGCGATTGCTGCTCAGGAAGATGAACAGCGCTTTATTCGTGAAGCAGAAGCTTATGCGCGTGAAGTTGAACCTAAAGCGCGTGGTAATGTGAAGCGGGTTGAAGAAGAGTCACAAGCGTATAAGCAACGCGTGATCCTTGAATCAGAAGGTGATGCTGCTCGCTTTAATAAGCTGCTACCTGAATATCAAGCTGCTCCACAGGTCACTCGTGAGCGTATGTATCTCGACACCATGGAAAAAGTGCTGGGCAACAGTAATAAAATTCTGGTGGATACCAACGGGAATAATCTGTTGATGCTGCCTACCGATCAAATGCTGAAAAATAACGCGGATGCAACAACGGCCGCTGCCGCTGCAGCAGCAGTGACAACGTTACCATCAGTTAATGATGTTGGCCGTAACTCGGGTAATTACCAGACCAGTACTGATGGTCAGAACAGCCGCGTAGATAATGGACTTGATCGTCAGGGGAGATTCTAAGCATGAATAAGTTTGTGATCCCGGCGGTGATTGTCGCGGTACTGATTGGCTCTTCATCACTGTTTGTCGTGCCTGAAGGTGAGCGCGGTATTATGCTGCGCTTTGGTAAAGTAAAGCGTGACAGCCAAGATGTGGTTCAGGTTTATAACCCAGGTCTGCATCTTAAAGCGCCGTTTTTTGACAGCGTAAAAATGCTCGATGCTCGTGTACAGACGATGGACGATCAAGCCGATCGTTTTGTCACTGCAGAGAAAAAAGACTTGATTGTTGATTCCTACGTAAAGTGGAAGATTCAGGACTTTGGCCGTTACTATTTATCAACCGGTGGCGGCAACATGCAACAAGCCGAAGCCTTGTTGAAACGAAAAATCAGCGATCGCCTGCGATCTGAAATTGGTAGCCGTACGATCAAAGACATTGTCTCCGGATCACGTGGTGAGCTGATGGATGATGCGCGTAACTCGCTCAATACCGGCGCAGACAGTGCGTCAGATTTGGGTATTGAAGTAGTGGATGTGCGGGTTAAGCAGATTAACTTGCCGGCGGAAGTGTCTAACTCTATTTACCAGCGTATGCGTGCTGAACGTAATGCGGTAGCGCGTGAGCACCGTTCGCAGGGCCGTGAGCAGGCTGAGATCCTCAAAGCAGATGTTGATCGCCGTGTAACGGTGATGCAGGCAGAAGCCGAGAGTAAAGCTCGCAGTATGCGCGGTGAGGGTGATGCGACGGCTGCGAAGATCTACGCTGATGCTTACAATAAAGATCCGGAGTTCTACGCATTTATCCGTAGTTTAAAAGCGTATGAAAACAGTTTCCGCGGTAAGCAAGATATGATGGTATTAAAACCAGACAGCGATTTCTTTAAGTATATGAAAACGCCAACTGCGCAGCCTCAGGCGCAAAAATAGTGTGGTCATTTCACACTGACAGGTTTATATCCTGAATTCAGAAAAGGCTCTTCGGAGCCTTTTTTTATGGGTAAAGATCAGCACCGAGCCGCCGATACAACACTACAGCCAAGGGTATAAGGGGCTAACCGTGCAGTTGTGTTGTGTGTCATTTTTACGGAGCATATTGCTCCCGCTGTTGTTGCTGGGAGCTTGTCGTGTACAGGCTGATGGCGGCTCACCGGTTGAAGTGTATGATCAAGAAAAGCTGTTGCGGCAAATTGTTAGCGAGCAGCATTTACAACAGGTTCAAGCCGATCAATGTCAATTGGTTGAAGATATTGAATTGCGTGCGCGTCAGGCAGAATATC
>NZ_JBOFRH010000110.1:0-1105 GCF_051650925.1 Plesiomonas sp. | reverse complement strand
CCGCATCATTCTGTTGGTCGCTACCCACAGCCTGTAATCAGTGGGGTTGATTTGCGAATCAAATTCCCCCAACCTTGAGTGATACAGAGCAGCACTTCCATAATAAAAGGAGTAGTCGGAGTGAGCCTTAAGTCTCTTTTCGGCGTTGAGTCGGATATCAGCGCTAAAATAGTGCCGATTTTAGATACATTTACCCATGCAACCTTATTGCAACCTTTAAGCCAGTTGCAGGCACTAAAACAAGCCAGTATCAAGCGTGATGAACTCACATTACGGCTTAGTATGCCTTTTGCGTGGGCATCGGGGTTTGATGCTTTAAAAGCGGTTGCAGAAGCACCGATTTTGGCGGCAACAGGGGCAAAACAGATCCGTTGGATTATCGAATACAACGTTGCCACACTCAAACGTGCTAATACCCAGCCGGGCGTGAAAGGTGTCAAAAACATCATCGCAGTGACATCAGGTAAAGGGGGCGTAGGCAAATCGAGCACAGCAGTGAATCTGGCATTGGCGTTGGCTGCTGAAGGTGGAAAAGTGGGTATTTTAGATGCCGACATTTACGGCCCGTCTGTACCGATGATGCTCGGTACAGAAGATCAGCGTCCCACCTCACCGGATGGGCAACATATGGTACCTGTCAGTGCGCACGGTATTGCTACCAACTCAATCGGTTATCTGGTTGAGGCCGACAGCGCCACTATCTGGCGTGGCCCGATGGCCAGCCGTGCACTGGGGCAGTTGTTAAATGAAACATGGTGGCCTGATCTTGATTATCTGGTCATTGATATGCCGCCGGGTACGGGTGATATTCAGCTCACCCTTTCACAGCAAACGCCGGTGACTTGTGCGGTTGTGGTCACAACGCCACAAGATGTTGCGCTGTTAGATGCCGCCAAAGGGATCGCCATGTTTGAGAAAGTGAATGTGCCTGTGGTGGGTATCGTAGAGAACATGAGCATGCACATCTGCAGTGAATGCGGTCATCATGAAGCTATTTTTGGCACCGGTGGTGCTGCACGGTTAGCTGAAAAGTATGGTGCTGAATTGCTGGCACAACTACCACTGCATATCCGGTTGCGTGAAGACCTTGATCGCGGTGAGCCAA
>NZ_JBOFRH010000109.1:0-1916 GCF_051650925.1 Plesiomonas sp. | reverse complement strand
AATCTGACCGCTGTGTAACGCAGTTGCATTATGCGCGTCGGGGGATTATTACGCCTGAAATGGAGTATATCGCGCTGCGCGAAAATATGGTTCGTGCGGATAATGCCTATCCGCATTTGGCACATCAGCATGCTGGCGTGCATGATGGCCAGCCGTTTCCGGTACAGATCACGCCTGAGTTTGTTCGTCAGGAAGTGGCGGCTGGGCGGGCAATTATTCCCGCCAATATTAACCACCCTGAAGCTGAACCCATGATTATTGGGCGAAATTTTCTGGTGAAGGTGAACGCTAATATTGGTAACTCTTCGGTCAGCTCTTCGGTTGAGGAGGAGGTGGAGAAGTTGGTGTGGGCAACCCGCTGGGGCGCTGATACGGTGATGGATCTGTCAACGGGGCGCTATATCCATGAAACGCGTGAGTGGATTTTACGTAATAGCCCAGTACCGATTGGCACTGTTCCGCTTTATCAGGCCTTAGAAAAGGTCAACGGGATAGCGGAGAATCTGAGTTGGGAGGTTATGCGCGATACGTTGATTGAGCAGGCCGAGCAGGGGGTCGATTATTTTACGATTCATGCCGGTGTGCTGCTGAGGTATGTACCGATGACGGCCAAGCGGCTGACCGGTATTGTCTCACGTGGCGGTTCGATTATGGCGAAGTGGTGTTTATCCCACCATAAAGAAAACTTTTTATATCAGCATTTTACCGAGATTTGCCAGATCTGTCAGGCGTACGATGTGTCTCTTTCATTGGGTGATGGTTTGCGCCCCGGCTCAATTCATGATGCAAACGATGAGGCGCAATTTGCCGAGCTGCGAACGCTCGGTGAGTTGACCAAAATTGCGTGGCAGCATGATGTACAGGTCATGATTGAAGGGCCAGGACATGTACCGATGCAGCTGATTAAAGCGAATATGGAAGAGCAGCTAAAACATTGTGATGAAGCGCCGTTTTATACCTTAGGCCCGTTAACCACCGATATTGCCCCCGGTTATGACCATATCACGTCAGGCATTGGGGCGGCGATGATTGGCTGGTATGGCTGTGCGATGCTCTGCTATGTCACACCGAAAGAGCATTTAGGATTACCGAATAAAGAGGATGTGAAAACGGGGCTGATTACCTACAAGTTGGCAGCACATGCGGCTGATTTGGCAAAAGGGCATCCGGGCGCGCAGTTACGTGATAATGCGTTGTCAAAAGCGCGCTTTGAATTTCGTTGGGAAGATCAGTTTAATTTGTCACTCGATCCGGTAACTGCGCGGGCATTTCATGATGAGAGTTTGCCACAGGAGTCTGGCAAGGTTGCACACTTTTGTTCGATGTGTGGGCCTAAGTTTTGTTCGATGAAAATATCACAAGATGTACGCGAATATGCAGAAAACTTGCAGGCAAATGCGCTGAAAAATCCGCAAAAAGCTCTGATTGTTGAGGAAGATGCCGAGCAGGGCATGCAGCAAATGTCCGCCCAATTTCGGGCCTCTGGCAGTGAATTGTATCACCCTGCAATATCCGATATTACGTCGCAAGCGCCTGCTAATTCGGAGCCGGTATAATGCAAAGCCGTGAAGTTATCGCGCGCGGGATCTGGCAACAGGCCATGCAGCGTGGATTGGTGACGACCGAATTTGATGTGGCGATGTGGTCTGAACATACGTTGCAGCGAGAAGACTCAGCCTCACGGGAGTTGTTAAATCAGCCGGTAGCGGGGGGCTGGGTTGACCGCGGTTTTCTGCCTAATGGCCAAATGGTTTCTGTTTGGCGGCCACATGAGAGCAGTGAGCATTGGTTGCTGGCTGCTTTATCGGTGATGCCACAGCTTGGTTTTGATGGATTAGATGCTCTGGTGCTGGCTGGTGCGTTTGCCAATACGCAGCAGTATTCTTGGCCATGTGATCGTGCTGACTTTCCGCGTG
>NZ_JBOFRH010000108.1:0-7619 GCF_051650925.1 Plesiomonas sp. | reverse complement strand
AACGATTTAAAAACCAGATGGTGTGTATGTGCATATCAATACACTCGGTGCAGTAATGCTTGCGGTGAATACAAAAAAACGGCCTCATTTCTGAGGCCGCTTTTAGCTATGTTAATGTATATTAAGTAATATCATTTATATGATGCAATGCTTATTTATGCTTACCCATTACTGCATCGGGTGAGATCCCCAGAGCAGTTGCGATGCCCATGCCATAGGCTGGATCAGCACGGAAGCAGTTGCAGATGTGGCGCAGTTTAATGTGCTCTTCCACACCGAACATCGCACGCGCAGTATTTTCAAATAGGCGAATTTGCTCATCGTGCGGCATAAGGCGGAACAGATCACCGACTTGTGCAAAAGGGTCATCACCAATGCTGTGATCGTAATGTGCGGCATCGCCATTAATGGCTAATGGTGGCTCGGCAAAGTCAGGTTGTTCTTCCCATGTTTTATAGCTATTTGGCTGATAACCCAAGGTGCGACCATTATTGCCATCAACACGCATTGCACCATCACGGTGGAATGAGTTGACAGGGCAGCGTGGAGCATTGACCGGAATCTGGCTGTGGTTAACGCCAAGACGGTAACGGTGCGCATCACCATAAGAGAATAGGCGACCTTGCAGCATTTTATCTGGTGAAAAACCAATACCCGGTACAATGGTTGTTGGTGCAAAAGCGGCTTGCTCTACATCAGCAAAATAGTTATCAGGGTTACGGTTTAACTCCATAACACCCACTTCAATTAATGGATAATCTTTATGTGACCATACTTTTGTTAAATCGAAAGGATTAACTTTGTATGTTTCAGCATCTTTCTCTTCCATAATTTGAACAGCTAATGTCCAGCGTGGGAAATCACCGCGATCAATGCTTTCAAGTAAATCACGTTGATGGCTTTCACGATCATTGGCAACAATCGCGGCTGCTTCTTCATCCGTCAGGTTTTTAATGCCTTGCTGGGTAATAAAGTGAAATTTAACCCAAAAACGCTGGCTATCTTTATTAATAAAGCTGTAGGTATGGCTACCAAAACCGTGCATATGGCGGTATGAGAACGGAATACCACGATCACTCATGGTGATAGTGACTTGGTGCAGCGCTTCGGGAAGATGAGTCCAGAAATCCCAGTTATTATTGGCTGAACGCATGTTGGTGTAAGGATCACGCTTTACTGCATGGTTCAAATCAGGGAATTTTAACGGATCTTTTAAGAAAAAGACGGGGGTATTGTTACCGACCAGATCCCAGTTGCCTTGCTCGGTATAAAATTTAACCGCAAAACCACGAATGTCACGCTCAGCATCAGCCGCGCCACGCTCACCGGCTACGGTTGAAAAGCGGGAAAAAATTTCAGTTTTTTTACCTACTTCAGAAAAGAGAGCTGCTTTTGTGTATTTGGTAATGTCATGTGTGACAGTGAAATGACCAAATGCACCTGAGCCTTTAGCATGCATACGACGCTCTGGAATCACTTCGCGATCAAAATGAGCCAGTTTTTCGAGAAACCATGCATCTTGCAGCAACATTGGACCACGTGGGCCAGCAGTGAGTACGTGTTGATTATTCGGTACAGGTGCGCCGAAGGCGGTAGTTAACTTTTTATCAGACATTATATATTCCTTGTCTTTGCTGTACTGTGTTTTTCAAGTATAGATGAGTTAATTGCGAACTAAATAGTTTGATTATTCTATTATTCCAATAGGTGTAACTTATTGTAATTCGCATAAAACAGATTCCTTGTCTCATACAGGAATTGTATCAAACCTATAATGAAATGTGTCATTTAGTTTTATGTGCTGTGTGTCTTTATTAAAAATGTAAAATTAACGCGCATATAAAATATGACTAGAAGGTTAACTATGTTTTATTTATGGGTGTTTTTGTGCTGAAATGTAATAAAAGCAAGCCATGATTACATGACTTACTTTTATTATTGTGTGATTTTTAATGCACGAAAGATTATTTAGCTGGATTAGAGATCAGCTCGGTGGGTAGTGCATCATCAGTTTTGTTTTTCATTATTCTCCGGCGCTGTAATTGAATAATAAAGACAAAAAGGATAAAAGCAGGGATCCACATTATCTCTTTAGGGATACGCGTTGTGGGGGTGCGAACCTGTAAGAGCGTTTGATCAAATTCAACACCGGCAGCGGCGGCAGGGCTACCAAATGTTACGGTATCAATGCGTGTGATATTATCTTCCTGATAAGTACTGATCCCTAATTTTTCCAGCCGCTCTTCACCTGATGCGCCATCAGGTACGGTAAGTAATACAGTAAACTGGCGAGGTTTTCCTACCGCATCTTCCCCCTGAAGTTCTAAGCGTAGCGTACTGTTTTCATCGACTAAACCGAGAGTTTGGCTTAACTCTGCAGGCGGTGTGGTTTGATAAGGGTCAGAGACTCTATCCAGCCAAAAATCGGGTCTGAATAGGGTAAATGCCACCAGCAAAAGCAATACGGTTTCATACCAGCGGCTTTTAGTCAGGAAGTAGCCCTGTGTGGCTGCGGCAAAAATGAGCATGGCAAGGGTGGCAACAATAAATATCAGTACGCCGTGTGCAAAATCAACGTTGATCAGCAACAGGTCGGTATTGAAAATAAACAAAAAGGGTAGTGCGGCAGTGCGTAAACTGTAATAAAACGCAGTAATACCGGTTTTTATCGGGTCACCTTTTGATACGGCAGCCGCAGCAAATGAGGCCAATCCAACCGGAGGGGTAACATCAGCCATAATTCCAAAATAAAACACAAACAGATGAACGGCAATTAACGGAACAATCAGCCCATTTTGTTGCCCCAGCGCCACGACAACCGGCGCAAGCAGGCTCGATACCACAATATAATTTGCCGTGGTCGGCAGCCCCATACCTAAAATTAGGCTGAGTACGGCAGTGAGCAGCAGCATTAACAGTAGATTGCCCATAGAGAGCAGTTCGACCAAATCGGCCAATACCAGACCAACACCGGTTTGTGATACCGCGCCGACAATAATACCCGCGGTAGCGGTTGCAATACCGATACCAATCATATTGCGAGCACCGGCAATTAAGCCTTCGCGCAGATCAATCACACCATCAATAAAACGGCCATAACAGTGGCGTTTATCACGACGCAGCATGTTTAGTAATGGGCGCTGTGTGAGCAA
This sequence comes from Plesiomonas sp., assembly GCF_051650925.1. NCBI lineage: Bacteria > Pseudomonadati > Pseudomonadota > Gammaproteobacteria > Enterobacterales > Enterobacteriaceae > Plesiomonas > Plesiomonas sp. The sequence goes on along the minus strand of NZ_JBOFRH010000108.1, from coordinate 4,467 downwards.
AATGATCATCAATATTACGCTGCCCCAGAAGGCAGATAAGCCCGGTGACAAACGTTCAATCATCAAGCACCACACCAGTACCACAACCGGCAGTAAAAAGTGCAGGCCGGAAAGCAGTACTGCACGGGTTTTTGGCAGTTGGTCGAGTGGTTTATCGGGGTCTTCAGCCGCCAAAGGTTCGTTACTGGCCGCAATTTTCAGTAATCCAATATAAGTTATGGCAATTAACACACCAATACCGGTGAGTGCATAATCTCCCAAAAGCGGTTTTAACCAGCTTAAACCGTAATATACCAACAGCGAAAGCCCGCTAATGAGCGCAGCACCAAATGCAAACCCTGTTAACCGATATAACCACGGGCGGGGTGCTGAGTGCTGTGCCAGTGGCTGCATGTTCAGTTTGAGCGCTTCCAAATGCACGATATACAGCAAGGCAATGTATGAAATTGCCGCAGGCAAGAAGGCGTGCTTAATAATATCAACATAGGGAATACCGACATATTCCACCATCAAAAACGCGGCAGCGCCCATGACCGGAGGCATAATTTGCCCATTAACCGATGAGGCCACTTCTACCGCTCCGGCTTTTTCTGCGCTAAAACCGACACGCTTCATCATCGGAATAGTAAATGTACCGGTAGTTACTACATTGGCTATCGATGATCCTGAAATCAGCCCTGTTAGCCCAGAGGCGACAACCGCAGCTTTTGCTGGGCCTCCGCGTAAATGTCCGAGCATACTAAATGCCAATTGAATGAAATAGTGCCCGGCACCGGCACGCTCTAACAAGGCCCCAAACAGCACAAACAAGAATACAAAACTGGTGGATACCCCCAGAGCGATACCAAATACACCTTCGGTTGTGATCCATTGGTGGTTGGCCAGAGCCGTTAAACTTACGCCGCGGTGGGCTAATAATCCCGGCATCCACGGCCCTGCAAGGCTGTAGGCTAAAAAGGTGAGTGCTATCGCCGGTAGTGCAATACCCAATGCTCTACGCGCCGCTTCTAACAGTAGGGGGATGCCGATACAGGCCGTAATAAAGTCAGCAGTTGCCAGATTTCCGGGTCTGAGCGCCAGTTGTTTATACATCACAAACAGATAGGCGGCTGTTGCCGCAGCAACCAGCCCCAGCGCGATATCAATAGCCGGAACATACTTTCTAGGGGAGCGGCGAAATGCAGGAAACACCAGATAGGCAAGCAGCAGCGCAAAGGCTAAATGTATAGCGCGTGTTTCAGTATCATTTAATACTGCAACACCAAAAATAAAGGGAAGTGGAGAGGCTATCCACAGTTGAAACAGAGACCATATCAGTGCTAATCCGGCAATTGTCCATGCCATAGCACCAGTTGGCAAACGTGCACCAACATCTTCTGCAATAAGTTCTTCAGTAGAGAGTGATTGTGGTTGCATAAGATAACTCAACGGATACAACTAAACAGACTGACTTAATAAACGAATGTTTATTAAGCGCGGCATACCTGCACGTAGTGGTGAGCTAATATTGTGTACAGGTAAAAGTAAAAACCCGATAAGCCACATTGATTTAAAATAATCGGCTAAACAGACATCGGGTTAAACATATACCCACCCGTAAATAAACACCGGTGGGTAGGGGGATTACATCCAGCCACGCTCTTGATAGTAGCGTGCGGCTCCTTCATGCAGCGGTGCAGAAAGACCCACTTTAATCATGTCTTGTTCTTGTAACTCAGCAAACGCGGGGTGAAGCTTCTTGAAGCGGTCAATGTTGCTGAAGACGGATTTTACCAGTTGGTAAACAATTTCAGGGTCAGTATCGGCACGGGTAGAGAGTACGGCTTTTCCACCAATGGAAGGAACAGGATCTGGGTTGCCTTTATATAACCCCCCTGGAATATCAGCTTTGGTAAAATAGGGTTTTTCGGCCAGTAGTTTATCAATTTCTGGCCCTGTAACAGGCACTAGTACGGCATTTGTGGTGGTTGATGCTTCCTGAATTGCCCCATTCGGGTGGCCAACAAAATAGCTCATCGCATCAATATTATTGTCGCCAAGCGCAGAAGCTTGTTCTGCCGGTTTAAGCTCAGAGACTAAACTAAATGCCGAACGATTCCAGCCTTTTGCCGACATTAGCTCTTCAAATGTATCACGCTGACCTGAACCTGGGTTACCGATATTAACGCGTTTTCCTTGTAGCGCATCAAAGTTGCTGATATTCGCCTCTTTTCGCGCTAAAACAGTGAAAATTTCACTTTGTAAGGAGAACACTGCGCGCATATCCGCCATTTCACCCTCTTTTTGGAACGGAGCAAGGCCCTTCATTGCTTTATACTGGTGATCTGACTGCATAATGCCGAAATTATATTCACCACTGCGCAGGCCATTTACATTTGCAACGCCACCACCACTGGCAGGGGCATTGCACTTAATTTGATGATCTGCTGCACCACGGTTTAAAAAACGGCAAACAGACTGACCTGCCACATAATACACTCCGGTTTGGCCACCCGTACCAATAGTGACAAATTGTTCAGCTGCGGCAGCCGAGTAGCTGAATACAGAGGTTGTGAGAACGGTTGAAAGTGCACACGCTAGTGTTATTCCCTTCATGTAATAGTTCCTTCTTTTGAAATGACAAACTGCCCCAAGCGGGGAAGAAGAGTAAAAATCATACTGACCGATACGGCTACCGATCATGGCTTTGGCTATCTTGCCAACATAGCGTTTGATATTGTTTCCAACTCAAACCAATAAAATAAGCCTCTAAGATTAAGCATAAAACCTTAGCGCAAATCAAATTAACGTGCATTTTTTCAGCATTAAATGTTGTAAAGTTTGAAGTAAGTCATTTGTGTTATGTAAAAAACAACAGTGTGATGTGTATCTTTGAAGGGATATCACTGAGCGTTGCATCATGATGCGTTGTTTTTAAAAGTTATTTAATTTCAATGACTTAATTGGTTGTTGTGTTTTATTTTCAGGTCGGTGAGGTATAACGTAGCTATAACGGGTAACGCTCTTACGTTAACAGGCTGTATCGGTAGGGTATGAATAGAACGCAGCGTTCTAATTTCAGACGATTATGCTAAAAAAATGTAGATATTTGTTATTTGTTTTCTGGCTAATTTTAAAAGTCGATCTACACTGAGTAATAGGTATCAGATAGACGATACCTTTTTTGATAGATGCATTGAAAACGCACACTTGTATGCCGCTACAGCGCGCATGACAAAATGCTAAAAGCACCAAAGCACCAAAGCACCAAAGCACCAAAGCACCAAAGCACCAAAAAAATCTGTATGCTAGACCGCGCGTAACTCAATATTACGCCAATAGAGTGACTCCTACAGGAGTTCTGTGGAAAAAGTTAGGTTACAGCGTCAGATAAAACGAGCAATTTACAACGTTAGAAAATGTACAAGATGAAAGTAACAAGCCAACGTAGATGAAAACATAAAGGAATCTTGCTGAAGGAGAGAGCTAAGTACGAGTTAAGTAAACAAGTAAGTCGCTAAGTAAATAACAAATGTTCGTGTAAAACTGCCAAGTCACAATTGAAACAGCAAACGTAAATCAAATGTACATGTAAAAAGTAAAATCGATAACAGTAAGCAAGGAAGTCGTAAAATACGCAACATGCATTGTAACAATGAAAAACAGCTTAGTAATCATTGAGCAATGAGTAACAGGTAAGATCCACAGTAACAAGAACCACGGCTACAAGGTCATGCAAGCCAATCGCCGAGGAGGTGGCAGGATGCTAGTTCCATTACTGTTAAGTGTTATCGTGTTACTGCTTGTGATTGGTTTGTTTATTACTACCAAACGATCATCAAACGGAAATCAGCTATACCGGTCTTCAAATACGCCGGGTAATTGGAAACGTGAAATTGAATAAAGTGTTAAAAAGAGGTTTTGTGAGTGTTTTTAAAAACGGTGAAGTTATCTGCAACGTAAACCGTAACACAAACATAGGTTGCTGATGACTTTGAATGTTAACGTAAAAACAGTGAGTTTCTCTGTAACACGCACTGTAAAAAGTATCTCCATAAGTGTTGCAACATCCTGAACCGGAATGGCTAAATAGCATTCCGGTTTTTTTATGTCAGTGTATTTGCGCCATATCTCTTTGCACGATGATTAATAAACCCAATCACGCAGCATAAATGTCATCGTATGGCCAGCGCCCTCAATAAACAGCGTAGACTCCTGCAGCTCTAAAACCACGCCCGTACTCATCATTTGCTGAAATAATCTATCCCACTGATTTAAGCGTGTATCTGCACATATTTTTGTCTTAATGGCCTCATTTTTTTGTTGGTGTGCAGATACTGGGTAATTGAGTGGGGTTAGCATACCTTGAACTTTGTTATTTTCTTGCGATACGTGACCCTGTAACTCATTGCAGAATGTCGACCCCATTATATTTTGTTCATTAAAATCAATGCCCGGATACATTGCTCGTGGATGTATTGGTAAAGC
>NZ_JBOFRH010000107.1:0-1004 GCF_051650925.1 Plesiomonas sp. | reverse complement strand
GGCAAAGTTACACACAGGTTCTGTGGATAAAATTGGGAAAAGTGATGAATTCAGGGTTCAGCTAATTGAAAATAAAGAATAAATAAAAAGAAAAGAGGCAGCGTTCTGATAGAACAAAAAAAAGCCCGCAATGCGGGCTCGAGTAAGAATCTGATCTAGTTTCTCATCGGTTATCACGCAGATTTGCGTTTGTGATCCCAGCTCAGTGCACCGGCGCCATATTGCACCATCATCAGCAGACCACCGGCCATTGCGATGTTTTTCATGAACATAATCATTTGCATACCATCTTGTGGATGCAGGTGGAAAATCACAGCGCTTGCCACACAGAACAGCGCCAGTGCTGCGGAGATGAGGCGTGTCTGGAAGCCCACCAGCAGCGCAATACCACCACCGAGCTCCAACAAGATCACCAGCGGTAACAAGAAACCCGGTAAACCAACAGATTGCATGTAGGCCTCGGTTCCGGCATAACCGGCGCCCAGTTTGCCCCAGCCAGCGATGATGAAGATTTGTGCCATCAGAGCACGAGCGAGTAAATCAATGAATCTCATGGGATGTTCCTTCTATTCCTGCAACCTTGAATGCGTCTGTAAAAAGCATGTCCTGCAATAAAACGGTATTGCGATGGAGCCTTTCTTATTGTGCTGTTGCTTGTATTAAGCGGATGTGACTTACGCCAATCACATCAGTTCAGCAATTGCTTCCTGTGCGGCATGTTGCGCTTGCGCGACAGCTTCTGGGCCAAATGCCAGCGCTTCGGCGTAAATGTACTGAATGTCAGTAATGCCGATGAAATTGAGTATAGTTTGCATATACGGGGTGATCAGGTCAGAAGGTAAACCTTTGTGGATCCCACCACGACTGGTCAGGACCACGGCTTTTTTACCCTTCACCAAACCTTCAGGGCCGTTTTCGGTATAGCGGAAGGTCACACCTGCACGCAGCACCATATCAATGTAGGTTTTCAGTTGCACAGGGATGCTGTAGTTGTACATTGGCGC
>NZ_JBOFRH010000106.1:0-4253 GCF_051650925.1 Plesiomonas sp. | reverse complement strand
TTATGCTGCCACGCTCTTTTGTGCGGTTGTCGGCAGGGCGTGAAAAGATGAATGATCAGATGCAAGCATTGTGTTTTATGGCGGGTGCAAATTCGGTGTTTTATGGCTGTAAATTGCTGACAACACCCAATCCAGAAGAAGATAGTGATGTACGGTTGTTCTCACGCTTGGGGATTAACGCGGCAGCATCGGTAACTGAGCAGGGAGATAATGCACTGTCAGACCAATTGGCGGAGCAGGTTATGCAGGCCGAACCGCAGACCAGCAATAGCCTGTTTTATGATGCAACGGTTCAGAAGGCACAATATCAAACATATCAAACTCAGGTGCAGCATCAAACACAGGTACAGCGCGGATGAGCTGGCAGCATAAAATCAGTAGTGCACTGGCAGCTCGTGAAGCACAAGGGTTGTTGCGCCGACGCGTGATCAATCAGCACGGCAGCGATCGCACGGTGAAGATAATAGAACAGATTACGGGCTCTCATCAGCCAGATACCCATCAACCTGAATCATCTACCTATTTAAATTTTGCCGCGAATGACTATCTGGGGTTGGCTAAAAATCCGCAGATTGTGGCTGCATGGCAAGCGGGATTACATCAATACGGTGCGGGAAGTGGGGCATCTGGCCACGTTTCAGGGCACACCCGAGCACATGCTGAGTTTGAAGCGCAGTTGGCAGACTGGCTGGGATATGATCGCGCCTTGCTGTTTATCAGCGGGTTTAGCGCAAATCAGGCGGTGGTGCAGGCGCTGTGTGGCGAGGGCGACAACATTGTTGCCGATAAACTCAGCCATGCCTCGTTGATTGAAGCGGCAATGCTCTCTCCGGCCACCTTACGGCGCTTTGCGCATAATGATCTGTCTGCGTTATCGCGCATGCTAGAAAAACAGGCTCGTGTGCTAGAAAAGCAGACCAGCCGTTCATCATTGGCTGGAAATACCCTGATTATCACTGAAGGCGTATTCAGTATGGATGGCGATCTTGCTCCACTGGCGGAGTTACAACGTCACGCAGGTCAGCATTCTGCGTGGTTGCTGGTCGATGATGCGCACGGTATTGGTATTCATGGCCCGCAAGGGCGGGGAAGTTGTGCACAAGCTGGCATCAAACCCGATATCTTGGTTGTCACCTTTGGCAAAGCATGGGGTGTTGGGGGGGCTGCGGTGTTGTGCTCACAGGCGGTGGCTGAATATCTGTTGCAGTTCTCCCGCCATCTGATTTATAGCACGGCAATGCCTCCGGCACAGGCCTGCGCACTGCAAGCGGCGCTACGTTGTGTACAGCAGGCCGATGAGCAGCGTGCTCATTTACGCCAACTGATTAGTCAGTTTCAGCAGGGCTGTCGTGATCTTCCCTTTACACTGCAGGCCTCTGATACACCTATACAGCCTCTTATTTTGGGGGATAACCACACAGCAGTGACTCTGGCCAGCCGCTTGCACCAGCATGGGATATGGGCACCGGCCATTCGCCCACCTACGGTCGCCCCCGGTAGTGCGCGTTTGCGGATCACACTGACTGCCGCACATACACCCGCTGATATTTCACATCTGCTAACCACACTGCACACAGAAGCACGACAAATAGCAGCACTGCATACCAAAACTGCTACTGAGGCCGCGGATGTATAATCATTTTGCTTCCCATAATACACAAATTGCGGCCCGTTTTAGTAAAGCGGCGGCCAGTTATGACAGTGCCGCGGCACTGCAGCGTGAAATCGGGCACGACTTGATGCAGTTAGCCGATATTCCTGCCGGTATTTTGCTGGATATAGGGTGCGGCACCGGATATTTCAGCCGTCAATGGCAGCAACGCGGGCACAGCGTGATTGCACTCGATATTGCCGAAGGCATGCTGGCCGTTGCCGCCGCACAGCAAAGCGCTGAATGCTATGTGTGTGCAGATATGGAATCTATTCCGTTACCTGATAATTCGGTGGATACCTGTTTTACCAGTCTGGCCATTCAGTGGAGCAGAAATTTGCCACAGGTGTTTCGTGAGTTAACCCGGATTACTCGTCCTGGGGGGAAAATTCTGTTTGCTACTTTATTGGAAAATACCCTGTCTGAATTAAGAGCGAGCTGGCATGCGGTTGACCCGAATATTGATCTGGATGCGCATGTGAATGCATTTCTTTCGATTAATCAAATAAATATTGCGCTGGCGCAAGCAGGAATTTCGCACCATCACCTAAACTTCAGCACGAAAAAAGTGATGTACCCCAGTGTTGTTGCCTTAATGCGTGATCTTAAAGCGATCGGCGCAAACCATGTCCACCGTGAACGGAGATCGGGTCTGGGGGGAAGGCGACAATTGGCTGAACTGGAGCGGCACTATCGCGAAAAATTTCAACAGCAAGCGATGCTACCAGCCAGCTATGACGTGTGTTGTGGAGTAATAGTCAATGAGTAAGCGTTTTTTTGTTACGGGCACCGATACCGAAGTGGGTAAGACTGTGGTTAGCCGTGCCTTTATGCAGGCTGCTGCCAGTATGGGGCACTCGATTGTTGGCTATAAGCCCATTGCATCGGGTTGTACAGAAACCGAAGAGGGGCTGCGCAACAGCGATGCTCTGGTCTTACAAAGTTCAGCCTCTGTTGCCGTACCTTATGAGCTGGTGAATCCGATAGCACTGCGTGAGCCTATCTCTCCGCATTTGGCTGCCAAGCTTGACGGGATTGATATTGATTTTATGCATCTTTCAAAAGGTGTCACAACGCTAGAATCACAGGCTGAACTGGTTCTGGTTGAAGGGTGTGGCGGCTGGCGAGTGCCGGTGACAGACAAACAGAGCCTGTCTGAGTGGGTTGTGGGTGAAAAAATGCCGGTGATCCTAGTGGTAGGCATTAAACTCGGTTGTCTGAATCATGCCATTCTTACGGCGGAGTCTATCGCCAATGATGGTGTTGAACTGGTTGGCTGGGTAGCAAACCGCGTTAATCCGTGCCTGACACACTATGCTGAATTAATTCAAACCCTGCGTGCGCGTATGCCAGCACCGCAGTTAGGTGAGATCCCGTATATCTCTCGCCCTGAAAAACAGCAGTTAGGTAAATATATGGATTTAACACCGCTGCTCGGTTAGTGAAACAAAATGCAGACGCACAAAAAAGGCACTTTAAAAGTGCCTTTTTACTGGTTGCTAGACTACCGTGCTGTCTTGCTTGTGATTACTCAGCGGCCAATATGCAGGCTGAATCACTGTTATCGGCATGGGAATAACGCGGGTTTTGCTCTAATCCCAACACTTCACAAGCTTCTTCGTAACTTTTGCCTAAGTGACAGCGTAAAATATCAATCGCAACCAAGTAGTTTTCTTTATCAGCCATGGGGTCTCCTTACCTGAGTGGCGTGTAATATCATTGTTCCCTTGTATACATTCACTATCAGCTATAGATCGCATTTTCGCAAGTAAGACTATAGTCGTAATACAATGCTGCGTGCTGTCATCTTTGTTCTACTGCCGACCAAGGGCACGCTCTACCATGCTGTTAATCCTCCAGTGCTATCATGCTGGTTTTACTGATTTTTTATATTTCCAGCATCTACGCCCAGCCATTTTTAAAACAGACACGCCTTAAATTCAGTCCAGAACGTTGGATTTATTCACATTCCATATCGTATTTTAGGGTGGCTAGAAGTGATCTCTATCACTTATTTTAAATTAAAATATTGATGTAGGTCGTTAAAATGAAAAAGAATATGTCTAAAATGCTTGAAAGATGACATTCAGGCTCTATGATGCCTGTAATTCTACTCATGATTCGACTCTAAGGACGTAACGCTTATGATGCGTATTGCATTGTTCCTTTTAACCAACCTTGCGGTGATGATGGTCTTCAGTCTAGTACTGAGCCTGACCGGTATTCAATCGAGCAGTGTGGCTGGATTAGCTATTATGGCTGGTCTGTTTGGGTTTGGTGGTTCACTGATCTCACTGATGATGTCTAAATGGATGGCCTTGCGTTCGGTGGGAGCCGAGGTTATTGAGCAACCTCGCAATGAAGTCGAGCGCTGGTTGATGGAGACCGTTCGTCAACAGGCACAGCAGTCAGGCATTGCAATGCCGCAAGTGGCTGTGTATCACTCAATGGATATCAATGCATTTGCAACCGGCCCGAGCCGTAATAATTCGCTGGTGGCAGTCAGCAGTGGTCTGCTAGATAGCATGACCCGTGATGAAGCCGAAGCTGTACTGGCTCATGAAATCAGCCATGTGGCAAATGGTGATATGGTCACGATGAC
>NZ_JBOFRH010000105.1:0-1146 GCF_051650925.1 Plesiomonas sp. | reverse complement strand
TTGGTATCTGATTATGCCGGCCACCACCATCACTGAAGATGACTCGGCGATTGGGGTGATGTGCAACGATGTGTTTGGCCCAGGTTGGGGTTCGTTTCGGATCGCGCACTTATCTACCGGCGATAAAATCGGGATTGAGCTGTTCGAGTTCCCGAACAGTGAGCAGCGCGAGAACAATTTTGAATTCTGGAAAACGGGCGTGTTTCACTTCAGCGTGCAAGATCCGGATGTCGAAGGCTTGGCTGCACGCATTGTGGCGGCAGGCGGTAAGCAGCGCATGCCAGTGCGTGAATACTATCCGGGTGAAAAACCATACCGTATGGTCTATATGGAAGACCCGTTTGGCAACATCATCGAGATCTATAGCCACAGCTATGAGCTGACGTATTCTGCCGGTGCTTATCAGGAATAAGCGTTGTTGGTGTGATTTTCCTGCAGGCTGAGATAATGCGGTGTAATTGAGTCAATTATGCCGCACGTTTTGTGTTTTATTTCCCGCATTTCCTATCCAAATCTGAGCTGACATTGCGCCTGTGTTAGTATTGGTGTGCAAGGAGGCTGCTTATGTTTGACCCCAAAGATATTTATCATCCCCGAGAGTTTCGCGATGGAGAGCGATCCGAGCTTGGTTATTCCGCAGGAGAAAGGCCGTCTTATCACGAACCGAAAAGAAGAGAGAGCTACGATAGCTATGCCCGTGAAAAACAGGCATCTCGCCATTGGTTATTTCCCGCGTGGTTTTTCTTTTTAGGCTTCATGGCGGCCATGTTCATCGCCTATCGTTGGCCGCTGTTGTTCGTGCATGTTCTCACCGAGTTTGGTCATTTCTTCATGCGCATTGGTGGGGCTATTTCGGCGCTATTTTCTTCTTCATTATGAAGTTTCGGTTATGAAATATTGGTGATGAAATAAAGCGGCGTTCGGTAATGATGAATACCGCTTACATTGCTATTTCTACGATTAATTACCGATTCCTTTTGCTTGGTTATTATGGCAATAGTGTAGCACTTGGTGTTAATGCCATTCGTGTGGAAACCGCATGTAAAGCAATCAGATGCAGCATCTCAGAAACCGTGGTGCATAAGTCGGGCAAAATAGCGACATCATACTTTTCTGCTGAGCGTGAGATTGCCGTATGGGTAACGC
>NZ_JBOFRH010000104.1:0-6195 GCF_051650925.1 Plesiomonas sp. | reverse complement strand
ATACCGAGCTTCTCACTGTGGCAAATAGCCCCGACACGTTCTGAAGCGCCTCCTGCCGTCAATCATGCTCAGATTATGGCTGTTCCGGCACAAACCGGCACGATTGACGAACAGCAGCAATTTCCGGCATGGAATATCACGCAGGCGACCTTCAGTAACGGCCTTGGCGTGCTGATAAAGCAAGAGAGCGCCTCGCAAGATCGCGTTTATATACAGCTGCGCGCCCGTGGGGGGATGCGATCTTTGCCGCCGGAATTACTGGCTGCTGCAAAATTATTGCCGCTGTGGGTTAGCCCCGCACCGAGCACCTCTTTGCGCCAACGTGATCCAGAACAGAGTAGCCCTCTGCACAGTTTTGCTACGCAAAACAGCATTAAATTACAACCGATCATTACCACCAGTCAGCATGGCATCAGCGGTTCGGTAGAAAATACGCGTATTGATGCGTGGCTGGCTCTTGCCCGCCAGATGCTAGAAGCCCCGCTTTTTAGTGAGCAGATTTTGCACACAATACAGACACAAGAAGCGCGTGCCATGAGCCAGTATTTGCAGACCCCAAAAGGGTTGTTTCAGTCACACTTACAGCAATACCTATTTCCCAATAACCCATATGTGCGTTTTAGCTCACCGCGTGATTTGCAAAATGTCAGCTTAAAACAGCTTAACGCTGTGCATGCACAGTTACGTAATGCACTTGCGGGTGCTGAATTGGTGATTGTTGGGAATGTTGAACCGCAACAGGTACTTACGGCAGTGGGGCGTTATCTGGGGGGGCTGGATTTGGGTGATAAACCCTATTGGAATGGTTATCCCTTCTTACTTAAAAAAAGTGCGCCCTTGATTGATGCGCATAACCCCGATGAGCAGGCTCTGGTTGTTCTCACCCGACTTTCTGTACCGGCAATGACCGATGATGTCGAGCACCGCCTAGCACATAAAATGCTGCAACATATCTTGCAGCAGCGTATGGAAAAGCAATTGCGTACAGCGTTGGGGATCACCGCGAGTGTGACCGTGGATATGACCTATCCGGCCACAGATATGCAGATGAATATGTTGCAAATACGGGCGAAAATGCAACCCGACCAGTATGTGGATGCAGAGATTGCGCTGAAAAAGGAGCTCAACACGCTGTTGATTGACGGTTGCAGTACTCAGGAAATTGAAGCTGCGCGGCAGCAGGTCAAGCAGCAAATTGATGCGCTTTGGCAAGATCCACAGCGCAGTGCGCAAACACTGAGTGTGTACTGGCTGGCGGGGTATCCGCTAGACGATATTATGCAGATGCCAACTTTACTGGCCGATATTTCTGAGCAGATGTTGCGTGATTTGACCCTGCACTACTTAAATGCGCCGGGCCAGCTTACGGCCGGTTTTTTACCCGATGCGGCACTGCCAAAATCGGCATTGCCGGCAGGATCACACTGATATCCATGATTAACAGTGAAGAGGGGTCTTCAACATAGTATCTGGTATCCATTAACCGACCAGATAGGTTCCGGTGCCAAATGCAATGTGCACGCCCTCTTCATTGTGTAGCTCCATGCGGGTCACTGCCACTTTGTTACCGGCTCGGATCAGATGGCCGGTAGCAATTAACTGCTGGCCACGTCCGGGGCGCAGATAGTCAATACGTAAATCAATAGTACCCACCTTGGTCAGGCGTTTGCCCAATTGTTGCAAGGTCTGCGTCTCTTCCTGCGTCAGGGCCGACGTTGCCGCTAAAATACAGCCGACAACATCTAAAATGGCCGCAGTGACTCCGCCATGCAAAATCTTGTGGTGTGCATTACCTATCAGCTCATCACGCATTTTCACCTGTACCTCGACAATATCAGGCTCGTTGCGCGTTAACGTCATGCCAATCAATCGGTTAAACGGCATCTGCTCCATAAATAACTGTCCGATAAAGTCACGTGCATCGGCAGGGCTGAGGATCAGATCAGGTTGCGGTGATAGCATATACATCCTTGTAATGAAATTGTTTAAATAGTGTTTTTACTTTAAAGTAATGCGCTTGAAAAAATGTTATCACCGTCACGGATTTGCGGTATTTTTTTCTCACAGAAAAGGACGTGCATGCGCTAACAGAATCCGCTATTGCTTGGTAGGATGCATGCATTCGATCAGTGCAGTTTGGCCTCATGGCCAAGCTGTGCTCGATTATCCGTATTACTGTGGGCAGAGATAGACATCAAGCGAGGTTGCACCGAATATTTTGCGGTGCACAGGCGTGTGCGTAGTCAGGTTGTCAGCAGTGAAAAATCATCACATGGAGACGTTATATATGTTAGGTAGCCGTTGGGCAGTGGGTGCGAGTGTGTTGCTCTCTGGATTAGCCATTAGCCAGTCAGTTGGTGCGCAAACCGTACCGGAGAGCGAGGCGCAAGCGGCATCAGTGCCGGCTGAGACACAAAGCATCAAGCCCAATTATGCCGGGCGTATTGCCAATTTACTCGAAGAGCATAACACGCCTTTTTTACTGATCCCGTACGATACCAACTATGTGCTGTACTCTTACAGCAGCAATATCAATAAAGGGATGTATGCAAACCGTGGCTATGATGCCAATGATTTGCGTAAAGATAACATCAAATTTCAGCTCAGTTTTGCCTTCCCAATCTGGCGCGGTATTCTTGGGAATAACTCGGTCTTGGCTGCAGCCTATACCCAGAAATCACTCTGGCAGGCCACCAACTTTGCTATTTCAGCCCCCTTTTTGGAAACAAATTATGAACCGCGCGTGTTTACTGCGTGGAGCACTGACTACACGTTGGCGGGGTGGCACTTTAAAGAGTTGGAACTGGGGTTTGTGCATCAGTCAAATGGCCGTGGTTATGACTATTTTGATGAGAAAAATGAAAAGCATGACACTTCACGTAGCTGGAACCGCATTTATGCTCGGGTGATGGCTCAGCGTAATAACTGGATGGTTGATCTCGAACCTTGGGTGCGGGTTGATTCGAGCAAAAACGATGATAATCCAGATATCAGCGATTATCTGGGGCACTACCGTATGCAGGTAGGCTATAAAGCTGGCGACAGCGTATACAGCCTTGAAGGGCGCTATAACTGGAATTCGGATAAAGGCAGCGCGCAGTTAGGCTGGAGCTACCCGATTACCCCGAGCGTACGCTTCTATACCCAGTTGTTTACCGGTTATGGTCAGACGATGATCGATTACAACTTCCGCCAAACCTCATTTGGTATGGGCTTTATGCTGAACGATATTATGTAACAGCACTGATCTGTACAGTTGAGTGCGCGCCGAGTGCGTGTTGCACTAAATGTGTACCGTATCTCAATCTGACAACCAAGCCCGCAAAGTCTGTGCGGGCAACAAAATAGCGACAAACGGCGGCACTCTTTCTACAATAGCCGCTCTTTAGCTCGTTATTTTATCGCTTACCCGAGGATCACTGCGTGTCATTGGCGGAACTTCCCCCAGAACCTTCAGCTGCTGCGCATGTATTGCGTGAGGTATTTGGCTATCAGGCCTTCCGCCCCGGACAAGCGGTGATTATTGAGCAGGTGCTCAACGGCAATGATTGCCTCGTGATTATGCCTACCGGCGGTGGAAAATCGCTCTGCTATCAGGTTCCGGCGCTGATGCTGCCGGGCGTTACGCTGGTGATCTCTCCGCTGATCTCACTGATGAAAGATCAGGTCGATCAGTTACGGGCCAATGGCGTTGCTGCGGCCTGCTTAAACTCCACATTAAGCCGTGAGCAGCAGCAACAGGTGATGCTGGATGTCAAAAATGGCAGCATTAAGCTGCTGTATATCTCACCGGAGCGGCTGCTGGCTGGCGGGTTGCTCAACCGTTTGGCTGACTGGTCTATTTCCATGCTGGCGGTGGATGAGGCGCACTGCATCTCACAATGGGGGCATGATTTTAGACCTGAATATCGTGCACTGGGTGAGATAAAACAGCGTTTTCCGCACTTACCGGTGATGGCATTGACCGCCACTGCGGATGAGACCACCCGACAAGATATTGTTCGCCACTTGGCGATCCCCAATCACTATCTGCATCTGGGCAGTTTTGATCGGCCGAATATCCGCTACACGCTGGTGGAGAAGTTCAAACCGGCCGAGCAGTTGCTGCGCTATGTACAGGATCAGCGTGGAAAAAGTGGCATTATTTACTGCAACAGCCGCACCAAAGTTGAGGATACTGCTCAGCGTTTGAAAACCCGCGGGCTGAGTGTGGCAGCGTATCATGCCGGTTTGCCGACTGAGCGCCGCAATCAAGTACAAGAAGCGTTCCAGCGTGATGATGTACAGATTGTGGTTGCCACGGTTGCGTTTGGTATGGGCATCAACAAGCCCAATGTGCGTTTTGTGGTGCACTTTGATATCCCACGTAATATTGAATCTTATTACCAAGAGACCGGTCGGGCTGGGCGCGATGGCCTGCCGGCAGAAGCCGTGCTGTTTTTTGATCCTGCCGATATGGTTTGGTTGCGCCGTATGCTCGAAGAGAAAGAGCCAGGGCCGGTACGCGATGTTGAAACCCATAAACTCAACGCGATGGGTGCATTTGCCGAAGCGCAAACGTGCCGCCGCTTGGTGCTGCTGAACTACTTTGGTGAGGGGCGTCAGCAGCCGTGCGGGAACTGCGATATCTGCCTTGATCCCCCCAAACGGTATGACGGTTTGCAAGATGCGCAAAAAGCGTTGTCGTGTGTATACCGAGTTGGCCAGCGTTTTGGTATTGGTTATGCGGTCGAGGTGTTGCGTGGTTCGCTCAATCAGCGTATTCGTGAGCACGGGCACGAAAAGTTATCGGTGTACGGTGTCGGGCGCGATCAGAGTCATGAACACTGGGTGAGTGTGTTACGCCAACTGATCCATCTGGGGTTTCTGACACAAAATATTGTGCAGCATTCGGCTCTGCAACTGACTGAAGCGGCCCGACCGCTGCTGCGCGGAGAAGTGAGCTTGCAGTTGGCCGAGCCACGTACCTCATTGTCATCACTGAAAAACAGCATTAAAACTGCCCTCAGCCACTATGATCGGCAGCTGTTTGCCAAGCTACGCAAACTGCGCAAATCCATTGCCGATGAAGAGGGTATTCCCCCGTATGTGGTATTTAATGATGCCACATTGCAAGAGATGGCCGAGCAGATGCCGGTTACGGCGCGTGATATGCTGGCAGTCAACGGCGTGGGCCAGCGTAAACTGACCCGTTTTGGCTCGCCATTTTTAGCGATGATCCGTGATCATATTGATGGTGAATAGCCGCCGTTGCACAGGGTGACTCACCGAACATCAGGCTAGATCAAACAGCAAAAACTCACTTTCGCTGTGGGCGCTGATCTGCAATGCCTGCTCTTCCCAGACGGCGAGCCCGTCACTGTGCTGTAGCCGTTGCCCGTTGACCTCAATGTCACCGCTGATTAGCTGTATCCAGATATGCCGGCGTTCGGCAATGCGGTAATCGGCCTGTTCGTGCGCGGTCAATGCCCAGCGCCACAGCGTCATATCCTGAAAAACCTGCAGTGAATCGCTGCGCCCATCGGGTGATAAAATGAGCTGCTTACCCCGCTGTGGCACAAACTGTTGCTGCGCATAGCGCGGTTCAAGCCCATGTTGTTGCGGTAAAATCCAGATCTGAAACAGGTGCAGCGGCGTACTGTCGCTCGGGTTGTATTCTGAGTGGCGAATACCCGTACCGGCACTCATGATCTGGAACTCTCCGGCCTGCACTTCGGTGACATTTCCCATACTGTCTTTGTGTGCAATCCGCCCCTGCCGGACATAGGTCAGAATCTCCATGTCTTTGTGCGGGTGGGTCGGAAAGCCCGAGCGTGGTGCAACAATATCTTCATTGATCACGCGCAGCGCAGAAAAGCCCATGTAGTTGGGGTCGAAATAGTCGGCGAATGAAAAACTGTGCCAAGTCTGCAACCAGCCATGATTATCGTGCCCGCGCAGATCAGATTGACGAAGATGTAACATACAAACCTCTTCTCATCCTCAGTGTAATAGACGCAGTGTAGTCTTTCGAAAAGAGAAAAAAAGGGCAAAAAATCACCAGAATGTATCAATTTTTACGAATGATTACGCGGTGGGGAATAGGTGGGTACTTATTTTACTGTAGGGATACAGAGCAGTGTTGTTTGTCTCGATAAAACCACTCGGAGCACATAAGTCGCAGACAGTGAGTCTGAGCACAGAGTAGAAGATACA
>NZ_JBOFRH010000103.1:0-3509 GCF_051650925.1 Plesiomonas sp. | reverse complement strand
AGTGCCTGTTCCGGTTGCACCGGTAAACAGTTCATCTGAAATTGTTGTGCCTGAAGATTTTACGTTAGCAACAGATAAACCACTCACGCTCTATTTTAAAGGCCCTGATAGTGTCAGAGTTAACGTCTATTCAGCCGCTGATCCAACGGCAGCTGCCCCGATGGTTCGCCCTGATTACAGTACGCTGATCGGAACGTTTTCTGCTGATGATCAGCCAAAATCAGTCACTTTTAGCCCGAACTGGAAAATCCTTGTACTTGAGTGGTTACCCGATCGTTCAGGCAGCGAGGCTCGTTATTCATCAATGAATGTGTTGGCTGGGCAAAATAGGGCGGAGTATCCAAAGCAATAATCACGATATGGTCGTGTAGGTGCCTTTGATCTCTCTACGCATATCGTTCCCTTCTGAGTGTGCGGCAAGTCGTTTTTGTTGCACACTCTGTTTTATTTTTGTAGCTATTATTTTGTCATTTCCGCTTTGTAATCTCTGCATATCGTCTATTTCTAATCACCCATTTTTACTGTATTGCTGATAATGTGGTCGAGGTAATAATGCCTCTTGTTATGGTTTTTGCTGTGATCTTTTCTCTATCCTCAAAGCAAAATAATGTGCAGATAATGCGTGATTATCCGTGTTAAGCGGAGGTATATTCCCCGTGCCATGCATCGGCCTGATATCAAGGTTTGATACTGAGGTGGAATACTCAGATGTCTATAAGCCTCAAAATGAACACAGCGTTATGACTTAGATAGATATCTGTAATGAGGTATTTTCGCTTAATAAGCAACTTGATTCATTTTGATTATGCTTATAGGGTTAGGCTCGGTAATGTTAGGGTATGGTGCAGCCAAATCACGTTGTATACATTGGTAATACCGCGTTATTGCTTTGGATAAGCTCCTGCGTTAACACATAAAAACAATGAAGGAACTCACAATGAAAGCTAAAGTTATGGCATTAAGTTTGCTGGCAATGATGGTCGGTAGCAGCGTATATGCCGCTGGCAGTTCAGCTGCTGCGCAGCCAACTGCAGTGACAGCCAAACAAGCAGATACGGCCCATAGTGCACGTAATGCACTTGACTGGAATGGCACTTATCAAGGCGTTGTACCTTGTGCCAGTTGTGAAGGGATCAAAACTACGCTGGTGTTAAATTCGGATGATACCTATAAACTGAAAACTGAATATCTCAGTGGCAAAGGTAACAGTACCTTTGAGAGTGAAGGTAAGTTCACATGGAACAAAGCGGGTAATACCGTGATGCTGGCTAAACAAGATGAAAATACCCAGTATTTTGTCGGTGAAAATGTATTGTTCATGTTGGATCGTTCTGGTCAGCGCATTACTGGGCCACTAGCCAAAAATTATCAGCTTATGAAACAGACAGTAGAATCAACAGAAGTAACCAATCCACTCTTTGCTCACCGTTGGGTGCTGACTGAAGTGATGGGGCAAAAAGTGCCGGCAGATCTGGCAGAGAAACAGCAGCCGTTTGTAGAATTTAGTACAACAGAGAACCGTTTGCACGGGTTTAGCGGTTGTAACAATTTTATGGGGTCATATACCCTGAATGCTGAGGCAAGTCGAATCAGCTTTTCTCCGTTGGGGATGACCCGTAAAGCTTGTATGAATGCGAACTTTGAGCAACCGCTGATGCAGGTATTTGCGCAAGTTGATAACTATAGCCTGTCGGGTGATACATTAACGCTGAATAAAGCGCGTATGGCACCTTTAGCCGTATTTAAAGCAGCAGATAAAGTGGCCGATATTTCGGCATCGGCGGAAAAACCGGCGAACTGATTTTCTTTATCTTGCATATAACCTCGCCCAGCGCCGTTTTGGGCGAGGTTAACTTCACGTTTATCGGCTTTTCTTTCCTTTCTTTATCGCAGTGTTTTACACTTGTCTTGTTACTTTGCGTTTTAGCGCAGTGCGGTTATGCGCTGTTGCCTACTTACAATGATTATTTATGAGGGCATGTTGATGTCGAAAATCATATTAGTTTTGGCTGTCATTATTGTGGTGATTTTCTTCATCAAAAATATGTCGGGGAATTCAGGTCAGGCAGCAGAGAATCGTCAGGCTGGTATTGATTTCTTAGCGCAAAATAAAGTTAAACCGGGAGTGATGACAACAGATTCCGGTTTGCAATACCAAGTTTTACAAGCAGGAACCGGTACTGAACACCCTACGGCAACAGACACAGTGACAGTGCACTATCATGGTACGCTGATTGACGGCACTGTTTTTGATAGCTCTGTTGAGCGTGGTGAGCCGATTGCGCTGCCTTTAAATCGTGTGATTAAAGGGTGGACAGAAGGTATTCCACTGATGGTTGTTGGTGAGAAAACCCGCTTTTTTATCCCGAATGAGTTGGCATACGGTAACCGTGCTGCGGGTAAAATTCCGAGCGGTGCAGCCCTTATTTTTGATGTCGAACTGTTGAGCATTAAACGCTGAATTTAAAATATCACGGTGTAACAGACCGTATCGAGGCAGCGGGGGAGTGATTCCCCCTGCTTTTCTCTGCTATTTTGAGATCAAAAAGCCATTTAACCGTTAAATAGTGAGACCATCTTGTTATAATTCACGGCATCTACTGACTGTCATCTTTTATTAGAGGATTACTGTGAATACTGAAAATAACAAATTAAAAAATGCGCGAAAACGGATCGAGCAGTGTATTGCACTGCTTGCATGGTCAATTTTATCTCTTTGGGCATTTTCTGCCGTGGCGCAGCCCGCTAAAACATCCGCTTTATCATTGCCAACACTCTCTGTTAAACAAGCCATTACCCAGCATATTCCTCTTATTGATACCCGCCCTAGTGCCAATTATAACGGCTGGCCAGAGCCTGGTAGTGTGATCAGTGGGCATGAGCCTAATGCCTTGAATCTTGCTGCTATCTGGTTACCTGATCTTAATGATCAGCAATTACGCGAATTACTGGCGAAAAAGAGGCTGGTGGCTGAAAAACCGGTGGCATTATATGGTTCACCGGCTGAAGTAAAACAGGTTCAGCAGCGTTTGGCTGCACTGGGTTTCCACACTATTTATACGTTGGATGATGCGTTGGCTGATACAGGCAGATTAAATGCACTGCCTCAGTATACTAAACTGGTTCCTGTGAGCTGGTTAGCTGATTTATCTGCCGGAAAACCGGTTGTTAATGCACCGAAAAAAAATTGGAAAGTCATTGCTGTTGAGTGGGGAATGCCAAAGGCGTATTTGTTGGGGCATATTCCAAATTCCGGCTATATTGATACCAACTCACTGGAATCAGAGCCGTTATGGAATAAAGTAGATAACTTGGCGCTGGAAAAGCTGCTTTTAGAGCAGGGAATCACCGCAGATACACCGGTTATCTTATACGGGCGTGAAACTATGGCTGCGGCACGGGCAGCAAATATACTGATGTATGCCGGTGTGAAAGACGTGCGCTTGCTTGATGGTGGTTGGGCAGCATGGAAGAGAGCAGGCTACCCGACCGAGTTAGGGCTACCTAAA
>NZ_JBOFRH010000102.1:0-1080 GCF_051650925.1 Plesiomonas sp. | reverse complement strand
GCTTGGTTTGATCAAGTTCGTCGCTGGCCTGAACGACGGAAACGTATTCGTGTGCTATTACGCGCGCTGGCTTACTCGCTAAGTGTGAATGATGCGCAGGCTGAGCGTATTCGTATTGCCAATGTTATTGCACAGCTTCGCCGGTTATCTCTTTTTCTCAGCCTAGAAGCCGACAGTCAGTGCGTTGATCTTTTTCCACACAGCCAAATCAAGTCTAAACACCGAGAAAAAAAAGAGAAGGAGAAGAGAAAAGAAGAACAGGAAGAAAAAGAAACACAAACGGCAGAGGAGAATACCGATACTGATCAAACCTTAATCCGCATTATCGCCATTATCGAACAACCTTGGATATTTTGTGATTGGTTGATACAAACAATTGATCTGCACAAACGGCCCATGGCAGAAAAAATTCCCTACCTAAATCAGCTTTATCAGCTTTTCAGCCGCCTGCCAGACGCGTGTTTTAATGAACCCGATCAGCGTAATCAAATTCATGAATCACTACTAGAAGCCATTAACAGCTTAAAAACCACCACGGTTCAGACTCTGTAATCCTAAAAACCAAATATTGATTATTGAGGATGGAGAGCATACGCCCTCCAAATACTATCAACCTGTTTCATTGTTGACATATCATCACCTGACTCACCTCTCCAACTAAAACTGTTTCGTTAATTAGAAGAGGAGATCTCTTCATCCACCCAGCGCAATAGTTGTTTTACGGCGCGCGACAAAATTTGATTTTGCCGCACAATATAACCTAAGTGGGTGGTCGAAAAACGCGGCAACGGTGTGATCCGTGAACGTAAATTTAACTTAGGGTGCAATGAAAATTCAGGCACAATCGCCACACCAAAACCAGCCTCTGCCCAATCAATTTGAGCATCAACACTGCCCACTTCCATAACCCGCACTGGTGGCAATGATAAACGTTGTAGCGATACATCAATCAGTGCCCGCGTGCGGGTATCGTGCCCCAGTAAAATCAGAGTAGGTAATTCCGCCGAGGCCGCCTGCTTGGTAGCAAGCACCACCGTATCGGTTTGTTCATCAAACAATAATCCTTCACCCAAAGCACAC
>NZ_JBOFRH010000101.1:0-3544 GCF_051650925.1 Plesiomonas sp. | reverse complement strand
GTAGCGCCACGCAGTACAAACGCATTTGCAGTAGAGACAAACGTGAAGCTTGGCATAATCACTTCATCGCCCGGCTGGATATCCAGCAAAATCGCGGCCATTTCCAGTGATGCAGTGCAAGAGGGGGTCAGTAACACTTTGGCACTGCCAAAATGCTGCTCCATCCACTGCTGACAACGGCGGGTAAATGCGCCATCACCACACAGTTTTCCGCTGCCCATTGCAGCTTGCATATACTCCAATTCCGTGCCGACAACCGGCGGGGCATTAAACGGGATCATGGTTATCACCTGTAAAACCAGTAGGCAGTGTCCACGATGGTGGCACCGCTGCGAATATAAAGACGTAAAGCAGCCAAATTGCCAACTTGTGTTGCGATGCGCAAAGTGTGTATTCCGCGCGCCAAACACCAGTGTTGTGCTGCCAACATCAACTGCTGACCAACGCCACGCCCACTGCAAGTAGGCATAGCGGCTAAAAGACCAATCCGAGCCTGCTGTTGGCCCAGATCGCGTAAAGTCACAAACCCTTCGATCACACCCTGCTGCTCTATCACTAAACAGGCATGATCAAAACTACCGCGTACACCATTTTCTACCCAACGGGCATAAAAACGGCCGCTGTCCTCTGGCTGATACCAAGGCGTACGAAAACGGCTGAGTGCAAAAGCGGCTCGTGCCCCCTCTTGTAAAGCCGGAATATCAGCCTCACCTGCCAGCCGGTAGCATGCAGCGGCTGATGCAGAATCAGCCAACGTAATAGCAGGCACAGGCATGGCTAAATCAACCTCACCTTCCACCAGCCGAAACCCGAGATCAGCAAGCTTATCAGCCAGATCCAGTCGATCAGCGGGGATCTTTGCCTGCGTCACCGCGTAAGCATGCAGAGCATCAGCGCAAAGCGCAGTCGCCTGTTCAGAGAACTGCAACTTGGCACTGGGTAAGTCGAAAAATGCCGACTCCCAGTCCAGAAACTCAATATTGGCGTGGACGGACATGAAGCAGTGTCTGCAAATACTGACCGTAACCGGTCTTGCTTAATTGTTGTGCGGTACGGGCAACTTGTTCATCCGTCATCCACCCGTTACGCCAAGCGATCTCTTCTAAACACGCCACTTTAAAGCCCTGACGCTTCTCAACCGTTTGTACGAAGGTGCTCGCTTCAATCAGGCTATCGTGCGTACCTGTATCTAGCCAGGCAAAACCGCGCCCTAACAGCTCAACTTTTAACTCGCCTTGTTGCAGATACATATCGTTCAAGCTGGTGATCTCAAGCTCACCACGGGCAGAAGGTTTTACCTGCTTGGCCATTTCGACCACTCGGTTATCATAGAAATATAAGCCCGTCACCGCCCAGTTCGACTTAGGCTTCAACGGCTTCTCTTCCACCGAGAGCGCATTGAAGTTGTCATCAAACTCCACTACGCCAAAGCGTTCAGGATCCATCACCTGATAACCAAATACGGTTGCCCCGTTCGGACGGGCAGCCACGGCTTTGAGCTTATCGCTGAAGTACTGGCCAAAAAAGATGTTATCGCCCAAAACTAAACATACGCTGTCATCACCGATAAACTCTTCGCCAATGATAAACGCCTGCGCCAGACCGTCAGGGCTCGGCTGTACGGCATAGCTCAGTTCAATACCAAAATCCTCACCGTTACCCAGCAAACGCTCAAAGGCAGGCAAATCATCTGGCGTTGAAATAATCAAAATTTCGCGAATACCTGCCAGCATCAATACTGACAGTGGATAGTAGATCATCGGTTTATCATAAACCGGCAACATCTGCTTAGAGACACCACGGGTAATCGGGTACAAACGCGTACCTGAGCCGCCCGCCAGAATAATTCCTTTCATCGGTTACTCCCCTAAGCCCAAACGCTCACCGGCATACGAGCCGTCGAGTACCCGCTGCCACCAATCGGTGTTTGCCAGATACCACTGCACGGTTTTACGCATGCCACTTTCAAACGTCTCTTTCGGTAACCAGCCCAATTCATCCGCAATCTTGCTAGCATCAATCGCATAGCGCAGATCGTGCCCTGGGCGATCGGCCACGTAGGTGATCAGATCGGTATATTTTTCAACACCAGCAGGCTTTTCTGGTACAAGCTCTTCTAGCAAGGCACACAAGGTGTGTACCACATCAATATTTTTGCGCTCATTATGGCCGCCAATATTGTAGGTTTCACCGATCTCGCCTTGTGTTGCAACCAGCACCAGTGCGCGGGCATGATCTTCAACATACAGCCAATCACGCACCTGATTTCCCTGTCCATACACTGGCAAAGGTTTAGCGGCCAGCGCATTCAAAATCATTAAAGGGATCAGTTTTTCAGGGAAATGGTACGGCCCGTAGTTGTTTGAGCAGTTGGTGATAAGCGTTGGTAAACCATAGGTACGCAGCCATGCGCGTACGAGATGATCGCTCGAGGCTTTTGAAGCCGAATACGGGCTGCTTGGTGCATACGGGGTCGTTTCGGTGAACAGATCATCGGTACCGTGCAGATCGCCATAGACCTCATCGGTTGAGATATGGTGAAAACGAAACGCGGCTTTATTGGCAGGCTCAAGCGTGTTCCAGTAACTTCTGGCCGCTTCGAGCATGTTATATGTGCCGATAATGTTGGTTTCAATAAAGGCCGCAGGGCCATCAATCGAACGATCAACATGGCTTTCTGCTGCAAGATGCATCACCACATCCGGCTGATAGGTAGTAAATACCCGATCAAGCTCACTGCGCTGGCAAATATCGACCTGTTCAAAGGTATAACGAGAGCTATCCGCCACCAGAGCCAGTGATTCAAGATTTCCGGCATAGGTCAGTTTATCCAGATTGACGACCTGATAGTCGGTATCTTGAATAATGTGACGCACTACGGCAGAACCAATAAAACCGGCACCGCCAGTCACTAAAATTGTTTTCACCGCCAAACTCCTTTGGTATCAACCACCCAAGACTGTGCCACAGAATCAGCGGCAACAGCTTTAAACTGACGGTGATCAACCAGCAGTACCAGCACATCGGCATCAGCCAGAGCCTGTTCAGTACTGATAAGCTCTACCTGACCTTGTAGCTTTTTCGGCAAAGTTTCAACATTCGGCTCTACGGCCAACACTCGGCCACTGTGCCACTGTGCAATCAATTGGGTTATCTCAACTGCTGGGCTTTCGCGCAGATCATCAATATCGGGCTTAAATGCCAATCCCAGACAGGCGATACTGATATCTTGTGCCCGCTTACCGGTCGCATTCAGGCATTCAGCCACCGCCAGCTTGGTTTTTTCGACTACCCAATGCGGTTTGCCATCATTCACTTCACGGGCCGCACGGATTAAACGCGCCTCTTGCGGGTTTTGCGCCACAATAAACCACGGGTCAACAGCAATACAGTGGCCGCCAACACCGGGGCCTGGCTGCAAAATATTGACGCGCGGATGGCGATTCGCCAAGCGGATCAGTTCCCACACGTTAATGTCTTGTTTATCACAGATAACCGACAGCTCATTGGCAAAGGCAATGTTTACATCACGGAAGCTGTTTTC
>NZ_JBOFRH010000100.1:0-5659 GCF_051650925.1 Plesiomonas sp. | reverse complement strand
TGCGATCTGTTTTAGATATGATCTGTAGAGCAGTAATAACCACTGAATCTGATTTTTGTGTGGGAGGCCCATTATCTTCATTACACCCAACTAAAATAAATGCAAAGATGCTCATAAATAGATATTTAAAAATCACCATGTTGATATTAGCTCTCTTATTTTTCACAAAAAGCACCCAATAGTAGATGCCGATAAAATTAGATCGAGATGAGATACGTATTGGTATTAATGGCCTGGAATAAAAGTAATAGGCAATACTTGATTTGAGAGTGTTTTAATATGAGTTCCCAGTGTTAGTCTGTTCTATATTATTGTTTTATTAATATTCCAGATTGGCCTCCTGTTTTTTTGATGAATCAATTTAATTTTTAATTCTATTGTAAGGATTATTTCTTAGTGTGGTCAATGAGGGTGAGTTTTTATTGTGCTGTCTTTTATGTGAAAACAACAGGAGGTATATCACATGTATATCGTATAAAGTGACTTTAATGTTTTCACCATTGAAATGATGACTGTTAATTTCAATGAATTGTTAAATGTCAATTGTGTGTTTTTGATTTTATGTGTTTATATCTATTTTTTTTGTGGGTATTTGTATATATTTGCATCTTTTATCCACATTTTTAAAATGGTAATTTAATTTCATGTTGATTTTTTATGGTATTCTAAATATTTAATTTAGAGTTATTTATTTTTATTTAAAAGTGTAATTAGTAATGTTGGCGTTACTATTTTTTATATTTACTCATATTTAAATGTTAACTTCTTCATTGAACTAATAATGTAATTGTATTTTTATTGTTTAAATCCATGTATTAATGTTACGTAGATGCGGCGCTAAATCCTAAATATGGCAACCAGAAACTCGATCTGACCCCAAAAACGCTTAAAAGCAGCCCTTACTGATGTTTATCCCTTAGATTGACATAAGTTTTAGTTATCGCTGTGAGTGTTATTTTGCATTTCAGTCTCGAGATTTTCGGGGATATAGTTGCACTAAAGACAATCGAGCACGTTTGTCATTACTATTGATTATAGGGATAACCTCGTTATGTCAGAAAATACTCAGCCAGCAGCAGGCGTTGCAAGCTCACAAACCGCATCAAAGCCTTTGGTAGTGATTACCGGTGCAAGTTCAGGGATTGGTGCTGCAACAGCACGACTGTTCTCGGCGAAAGGTTATCCGTTGTTATTGCTGGCCCGTAGGGTTGATAAGTTGGACGCACTGGCATTGCCAAATACACTCTGCCGTAAGGTTGATATTACCGATATCAGCGCGATTACGGCTGCCATTACTGAGGCTGAAACCTTGTATGGCCCTGTTGATGCTCTGATTAATAATGCGGGTGTAATGCTGCTTGGCAGTATGGCAGAGCAAGATCCGGCAGAGTGGCAGACAATGTTATCAGTGAATGTGAGTGGTGTTTTGAATGGTATCCATGCTGTTTTACGCGGAATGCGTGCACGTCAGCACGGTACTATTGTGAATATCAGCTCAGTGGCCGGACGCAAAACTTTTCCTGATCATAGCGTGTATTGCGGCACGAAGTTTGCGGTACATGCCATGACTGAAGGCCTGCGCGAAGAGGTGGCTTTAGATAATGTTCGTTGTATCACTATCGCTCCGGGGGCAGTAGAGACCGAGCTGCTTTCGCACACCACCAGCGAGACAATCAAACAGGGTTATGAGGCATGGAAAACTGAGATGGGCAGTGTGGTGCAACCTGAACAAGTGGCTGACGCTATTTGCTATGCGTATGAACAGCCACAATCATTGTGTATTCGGGAAATAGTCCTGGCGGCAACACGTCAGCAGCCATAAAAAAAATTCCCATTGATAGGATGGATTGACGCAGTATTCACCTTTAGTTTACGTTCAAATGAAGATGACGCTGTTATAATTCGATCAACACTTAGGCAGCCTTGTGGCTGCTTTTTTGTTTATTTTACTGTAGATATAGCCGTAGATATAACCAGAGATCCCATAAGGAGAATGCATGCGCAGTTCGATGAGGCTTACTCCTCAATCAGTGTCTATCAGCCAGTATTGGCGGGAAGCGTGGGGAAACATCCGGCGCAGTGGGCGTAAACTGATCGAGTTTGAACTGCTGTTTGCATTGATGTCAGCAGGGGTCATAGTGCCGCTTTCCGGTTTGGTGCTTAATCATCTGATTAACCGTACGGGTAATGTTGCTATTACCAACTATGACCTGATGGCCTTTGCCTTATCCCCCTATGGCATACTCTTTATTCTGGTGACGCTGTGCAGCAGTTTTACGCTGTTTTTTACTCAGCGGGCTGGGGTGACGATTCTGGCAGCTTCAGTTGTGCATGATCGCCCCGTTGGGCCGATTCGGTCTTTGGTGTTCGCACTGGGTCGGTTGCCGGTTTTTCTGCGGTTAGGCGGAATATATGCGTTGGGTTTGTTGTTGGCTAGTTTGCCTTTTATCATAGCAGGGGCGATTGCCGCCTATTTTTTGTTACAGCGTCACGATATTAATTACTACCTTTATCATCAGCCAACCGAATGGTTTGCTTTTTTGGGATGCATTGCACTGCTGGTTCTAGGCTACGCTGTGTTAGCGATTCATTTATGGGCGCGTTCGATTTTAGCGTTAACCGTGATTGTGAGTGAACGCCGTGGTGCAATCAGTGCTCTGCGTTGCAGTTGGCAGATGACCACCTGCAATGAGCGTTTTATTGTTAAAGCGGCAGGGGGCTGGTGGCTGTTGCTCACGGCGCTGATTTTCCCGCTGAACCGTGCTATTTCTGCGCTGGCTGATTATGGGTTGGATCATGTCACGATTGGGCTATCTGCTGAGGTCGTGGTTGTTAGCTTGGTAGCTGCATTGATTTTTATCCTCAGTGCTGCGTGGTCTTTGTTGGGAATGTCAGGCGAGGCACTGATTATTCAGCAGTTATACCGCGAATCGGGCGGTCAGCTCGCTTCACTTGAACGGTTAGAGCGTAATGCTGCCGCTCGTCAAAATGCTTTATCGGTAAAACTGGTGGGAACAGTACTGATTGCTGTTTTTACCGTGATGCTTGCTGCCGGATTGTATAATTTGGCGGATGAACCCAAACCTGATCAGATATTGATTACGGCTCATCGGGCCGGTGCGGTACGTGGGCCGGAGAATACACTGGCAGCACTGCGTCAGGCTATTGCAGAGCATGCTGATTATGCGGAGATTGATGTACAAACTTCGGCCGATGGGCAGTTAGTTGTGTTGCATGATGCTGATTTGATGCGTATAGCCAATGATCCTCGGAAAGTTTCCGAACTGAGTGCAGCCCAAATTCAGGCCGCCGATGCAGGCAGTTGGCACAGTGCTGCTTTTGCCGGAGAGTCAGTGCCGTTGTTGTCAGAGATGCTGGATTTGGCGCGCAACCAAATTGGGCTAAATATTGAGCTAAAGTATAATCGCCCAGACCCTTTGCTGGCTGAGAAAGTGGTGGCGTTATTGCAACAAGAGAAAATGACTCAGCAGGTTGTCATTACCTCACTGGATGCACGAGCGATAGAAGAGGTGCGTCAGCGTGACCCTTCGATTGCCACAGGGCTGATAGTCACTACCGCAATCGGTGATCCGAGCCGTACTGACACCCAGTTTCTTGCCATCAATCAATCGGTAGCAACTGAGAAATTTATTGCTAGAGCACACAAAAGTGGTAAGCAGATCCATGTCTGGACAGTGAATAACCCCAAGCAGATGATCCGTATGCTGGCATTGGGGGCTGATGTGCTGATAACTGATCACCCACAAGAGGCCGTAGCCATCCGCGCCGAGTGGTTAGCGCTTTCGCCAATAGAGCAGACGGCACTACGCTTGCGTTATGTGTTTTAAGTGTTAAATCAGGCTATAACATAGCCATATGAGATAGCTACAAGGTACAAACAAAAATGCCGTAAGCTCAATAAATAGCTTACGGCATTTTTTATGTGTTTTATCTATTCTGATGAGCTGAACGTACGCTTATCTGCTAATGCTTATCCACGCGCTTTCCAGCGGTACATCCGCCATGCTTTTTGCTGTGCGGGGGTGAAGAATGTCCATGCAACAAAGCGGCTGATTTTTTGGCCCTGTGCCATCTCTATGGTTTTGACTTCCGCTACGCCGGCGTCTTCGAGCGCATCATAAATACGTGACAAGCTTGATTTTTTGGATACGAGCGATGTAAACCAAAAGCATTGCTGGGCAAATTTCTGGCTTTCCGCAATCATAGTGCAGATAAACTGAACTTCGCCACCTTCGCACCATAACTCATTATTTTTACCGCCAAAGTTGGATGCTGATTGTGCAGACACCGTCACTTTGTTGCCACGAATTTTTTGGTTAAAGCCCAGATTATCGCGCTTACGCTGTGAGATCTCTTCTGCTTCTTCTGCTGAACCGTGGAATGGCGGGTTACAGAGTGTGAAATCAATCATCTCGTTAGGCTGGATAATTCCAGTAAAAATATGTTCCAGCGAAGGCTGATGGCGCAGTGATATCTGAGATTGTAGCGATGGGTTTTCAGCCAATATCCGTTCAGCAGATTCAAGTGCAGTAGTATCAACATCTGAGCCGATAAATTGCCAGTTATAGGCATGCTGGCCGAGTAACGGATACACCGCATTTGCGCCAACACCAATATCGATACCGATAACACCTTTGCCTTTGGGTATGCGGCCCTGATTGCTTTCAGCCAGCAGATCGGCAATGTAGTGGAGGTAATCAGCACGCCCCGGAATTGGCGGGCAGAGATAACCTTCAGGGATATCCCAGTTTTCGACGGCATAAAAATGCTTTAGCAGAGCGCGGTTTAACGCTTTTACTGCATTCGGATCAGAGAAATTGATTGAGTCTGTTCCGTAGGCATTACGCTGTACATAGGTTGCTAGCTCAGGGCTAGTCTCTGTCAGTGCTGCAAAGTCGTAAGATGCGCGGTGCAGGTTGCGCGGGTGCAGGCTTTTTTTTGTATCACTCATCGAATATGGCTACCAGAGGAAATAATGCCGCTAATGATAGCGGGAATCCGGCAGTTTGTGGCATAAAACCCGCATTCTGAGGTAATTAAATCCTGATATGCCCGCCTGATATCGGCGGGCTTGGTGTGTTATCGGCCAGAGTGCTGAGAAAAAAATGGCTCTGGAAAAGAGTACCGACACTGCGGTCGGTTCACATAAGAGCAGGGTCTTTAGACCTGAAAACGTAGGCCTATGAAAGCGTAGAACTAAAACTTAGAACTGATAGCTCGCCGACAATTTCAGGTTACGGCCTGACTCCAGCGTACCTGATTCTGGAGAGCCCCAGTAGAAACCAAACCCAGTCGGTTCGGCATACGCGGTATCAAACAGGTTATCGATACCTGCCATCAATTTCAGGCCATTAATCTGTTGTGGCTCATAACTGGTCCACAAATTAACGACACTAAAACCATCACGCTCCACCCGTAACGTATCGACACCGCCTTGCTTGTTGCGCTCATGTTGGATATAGGCATTGTTCGGTGTAAAACGCATATCCGTGCCGACAATAACACTCTCAGTTAGCGCATAAGCGCCCCCGAGTTTAATACTGTGATAACGGGTCTGTGGCAATACCGACTTCATGCCTTGATGGTCGGTCAGCGTTCCATCGCTATAGCTGTAATTAGCGTACAGATCTAAGCGGCC
>NZ_JBOFRH010000099.1:0-8541 GCF_051650925.1 Plesiomonas sp. | reverse complement strand
GCCCCCATTCCGGTTTTTAATTTAACCGGAACCGTGTTGCATACCAACTTGGGGCGCGCGTTACTGGCTGAAAGTGCAATAGAGGCTGTGACTCAGGTGATGCGCCGCCCAGCCGCGCTAGAGTTTGATCTGGATAACGCCACACGCGGACACCGTGATCAGGCTATTGCCCGTCTGTTATGTGAACTCACTGGTGCTGAAGATGCCTGTATCGTCAACAACAATGCCGCCGCAGTCTTGCTGTTGCTGGCCAGTGTCGCAGCAGGAAAAGAGGTGATAGTCTCTCGCGGTGAACTGGTTGAAATTGGCGGTGCGTTTCGCATTCCTGACGTAATGCGGCAAGCTGGCTGCCAGTTGCACGAAGTGGGTGCAACCAACCGCACACACCTGAAAGATTACCAAGCCGCCATTAATGAACAGACCGGTTTGCTGATGAAAGTGCATGCCAGTAACTACAGTATTCAGGGCTTTACGGCAGAAGTCAGTCACGAGCAGTTAGCTGAATTAGGGCAGCAACATCAGTTGCTTACTGCCGTGGATCTGGGCAGCGGTTCACTGACCAATATGCAGGATTATGGTCTGCCCGCAGAACCTATGCCACAAACATTGATTCAGCAGGGTATTGATCTGGTCACTTTTTCGGGGGACAAACTGCTCGGTGGGCCACAAGCCGGTATTATTATCGGTAAACGAAAGTGGATAGAAAAACTCCAGCAGCATCCACTAAAACGCGCGTTACGGGCTGATAAAATGACCCTCGCTGCCCTTGAAGCCACTCTTCGCTTATATCAACAACCTGAATTGCTGGCGCAAAAGTTGCCTTCATTGCGTCTGCTCACCCGTACTCAGAGTGATATCCACACCTGTGCACGCGATTTACATGCGCCATTGCAAGCACACTATCTAAATGATTTTAAAGTGGATATTCAACGCTGTGCATCGCAAATAGGCAGCGGTTCACTGCCATTAGATCGTCTGCCAAGCTGGGCTGTGACCTTCACACCTCATAATCAACGTGGCGCACTCTTACATACACTGTGCGAACTGTGGCGCAAATTACCGACACCCGTAATCGGCCGGATTCAGGAAGGCCATCTGTGGCTTGATTTACGTTGTGCAGAGCCAGAATATGAAGCTGAACTGCTGGCAATGTTGACTCATCCTAGCATTTTATCTGGTTTACACGCACTGCCAGTCCATTTGGATAACAGAGCGTTGGGTTAATCCCCATTACATTAAATGCTAACTGATGTACCAGAATCTACCTATTCAGAAACAGGCTATCTGAAAAAATAACACGGAGTAAAACCCTCATGCTGATCGCCACTGCCGGACACGTTGATCACGGTAAAACCACCCTGCTACATGCAATTACCGGAATCAATGCAGATCGGCTACCGGAAGAGAAGCAACGGGGGATGACTATTGATCTTGGCTACGCCTACTGGCCACAGCCCGACGGGCGGGTTATTGGTTTTATTGATGTACCCGGACATGAAAAATTTCTGGCCAATATGCTGGCAGGTATTGGCGGCATTGATCATGCTCTATTACTGGTCGCCTGTGATGACGGCATCATGCCGCAAACCCGTGAACACCTGCAACTTTTGCACCTTAGCGGATTGCAATCACTTAGCGTGGTATTGACCAAAGCTGATCGTGTTAATGCTGCCCGTCAACAGCAGGTGCGTCTTGCGGTGACTGAGTTATTGTCAGAATACGGTTGGCAACATGCCCCGTGTTTTATCACGGCGGCCACACAGCAGCAGGGGCTTGATGCCCTCAAACAGCATCTGCAACAGTTGAAACCTTCTGTTAAAACATACTCCCACCGCTTTAGATTGGCTATTGATCGTGTTTTTACCGTAAAAGGCGCAGGCACCGTTGTTACCGGAACGGCCTTGTCTGGTCAGGTTGCAGTGGGTGACACCCTCTGGTTGACCGGTAAAACCGGTCAGGTTTCTGTGCGTAGCCTACATGCACAAAATCAGGCCGTATCTCAGGCCCAAGCGGGGCAACGAGTCGCGCTGAACTTGCGCGGCGCTGATCCGCACAATATCACGCGCGGAGACTGGTTGCTGGCACAAGCACCGGTTGGCGATGCCAGTGATCGTGTTATTGTCAGTTTAGATCAGCAGCATACCTTTACCCACTGGCAACCTCTGCATCTGTACCATGCTGCCAGCCATATTACCGGCCGTATCTCTTTGCTGACCGATCACCACAGTACCTTCCCTCTTGCTGAATTGCGTCTTGATACACCGCTGTATCTAGCAGAAAAAGATCGTCTTATTTTGCGAGATATCAGCGCACGCTACACCTTAGGTCAGGCAACGGTTATTGATCTCACCCCACCTAAGCGGGGTAAACGCCATACATCAAATTTGGCATTTTGGCAGCACTGTGCACAAGAAATTGCCTTTGATCAGCGTATAGTAAAAGCACGTTTACAGCAGGGCAGTATCAACCTACCGCAATTTTCGTGGGCAAGGCAGCTTACACCACAAACACTCAACACACTGCTTGAACAAAACAGCCTAATATCAGCAGGAAACAGCATTATCAGTACAGATTATGCACAAGATTTAATGCAACAGTTATGTAGGGTACTGGCTGATTTTCACCAGCAAAACCCCGATCAACAGGGTATCAGCCGTTCACGGCTACAACGCATGACATACCCTTTATTAGATTCAGCACTGTTTCAGAGCCTGATAAAAATACTGCAACAACAAGATCAAGTCACAGTAACGCAAGGGTGGTTACATCTACCAGAACACCGAATTGAACTGAGTCAAGAGCAGCAACAACAATGGCAATATATCCACCCAATATTGCACTCTGCGGGGGTTAGCTGGGTGCGTGATCTGGCTACACAACTGCAAACAGCTATACAGCAAAATGCCGTAACTGAGCAAAACCTAGAGTTAGAAAATAGCCAATACTGTCAAGGGAAAGGAGATATTCAGTGGGAAGAGAACAGACTTAGGCAACTATTACAGCATACTGCAAAAGCCGGTTTAACCACTGCGATTGTGCCTGACCGTTACTGTCTGCACGAGCAACTGTTTCAATATGCCGCATTAATTCGTACTTTACACGCCACGCAAGGTTCAGTATGTGCCGCTGATTTTCGTGATCATATTCATATTGGCCGAAAACTCGCGATTCAGATTTTAGAGTATTTTGACCGCAGCGGGTTCACTCGTCGGCGGGGAAACAGCCATATTATACGGGATCATAGCATGTTTACTGAGACGGATATGAATTCTTCATCAGCACATTAATTTTAGGCACTGTACCGATAACCTATTACTTAATAGCTGACTTTATCCATAAATTTCTTTATAATTGAAAATGTTAGAGGCATGGAAGGTCGTCGTTTCCGGTGAGGCGGCTGGGCTTCAAATCCAGTTAGGGCTGCCAGCAGTCCTGGGCAGGTTCAACTCCTGTGACCTTCCGCCAATTAAGCTCCACTGAACTATCCCCACATCAATAAATCTGCTTTCATCCAATGATATACCGAGAAAATTGCTCTTCTATGGTCAACCCACCTCAAACGAGGTTTGGGGAGTTTTTTTAGGGGAAGAAATATTGAAAATAGGCCTATTACCAAATAAGCCGAAATTTTTATTTCATTGTTAATTAATTTAATAATTTAGCGTTATCTGTAATTGCATGCATTATCAATGCTAATAGCACAATTGTTATATTTAATAACTGAATATCATCTCTCATTATTTCATGCTGATATTAAACAGTAATGTAATATTAGTGTCATGGCTAGAATGTATTTTCTTAGAACATTGAAAATTAACTTATCAATTGGTTTGTAGGAAAGTACCCACATGAGTTTTAAAGAAAGCCGTAATGACAAAAGCACTAAAGATGTTGCGTTTGATGCTGTTTTATCCCACTCAATAAATAGACGTAATGTCTTAAAGGGTGCTTTTGGTGCAACGGCAACACTGTTTTTTGCTAGTAATTCTTTAACAGATGCATTTGCCAAATCAAAAGTCAGTGCGTTGCTTAATTTTAAACCTGTGCCCGCGAGCACTCTTGATACTATAGTTGTTCCAGAAGGCTACTCATTCAAACCTTTAATTTCGTGGGGTGATCCTATTATTAAAGGTGCTGCAGCGTTTAATCAGAGCCTAAATTCTGCAGAGGAGCAACTTGGTCAGTTTGGGGATAACAATGACGGCATGAGTTTTTTTCATTTCACGAATGAAAAAGGCGAGTTGAACCCAAATAGAGCGTTAATGGCCATTAATAATGAATATTACCAGCCCTTTATTTTCCCACACCAAACAGCAAAAATTAAAAACATTGATAATTTGAAAAAAGCTCAAGCCGCTTCGGGCGTTTCGATTATTGAGGTGGTGAGAGACAGTAAAAATCAATGGAGATATGTTCCAGACTCTAAATTTAATCGTCGTATACATGCTAATACACCAATGGAAATAACAGGTGCAGTGAGAGGTTCTGATTCATTAAAATCAACATTGCATACTGATGGAGTTCATGCTTCAGGCACAATAAATAATTGCTCTAATGGAAGAACTCCTTGGGGTACTTATTTGACGTGCGAAGAAAACTTCAATGTTTATTTTGGTGCAACAGACGAGTTTATACCTACTCCAGCACAAAAGCGTTACGGTTTAAGCGCAAAATCTGAACCGGGCCGTGAATGGGGTGAATTTGATTCACGTTTTGACCTTACTAAAAACCCGAATGAAGCTAATACATTTGGGTGGGTTGTTGAAATAGATCCCTTTGACCCCACCTCAGTTCCTAAAAAGCGTACGGCCCTAGGTCGCTTTATGCATGAAAATGCTGCTGTGGTCATTAACAAAGATGGACATGTTGTTGTTTACATGGGTGAT
Organism: Plesiomonas sp.; assembly: GCF_051650925.1. NCBI lineage: Bacteria > Pseudomonadati > Pseudomonadota > Gammaproteobacteria > Enterobacterales > Enterobacteriaceae > Plesiomonas > Plesiomonas sp. Next base: position 3,655 of record NZ_JBOFRH010000099.1, on the reverse strand, counting down.
GATGATCGTGGCGAATTTATGTATAAGTTCGTTTCTGAAGATGTTTTTGATGCAAGTAATCCTTTTGCTAAAAGTAACCGAGATCTTTTAGAAAAAGGAACACTGTACGTAGCTCAATTTGAGGGCTCAGAAAATAAAAATAGTGTAAATGCCCCAATGGGAACGGGGCGTTGGTTACCTCTTATTTGGAATGAGAAAGGTCTTACACCTGATAATGGTTTTCATTCACAGGCTGATGTGTTAATCAATGCACGGTTAGCCGGAACAATTGTAGGTGCAACAACAATGGATAGACCAGAGTGGGTTGCAATCAATCCGCTGACGGGTGATATTTTCACAACACTTACCAATAATAAAAATAGAGGAGTGAATGATAATCAAGCTATCAATGCTCCGAATCCTCGTGCAGAGAACCATTACGGGCAAATCATTCGCCTTTCTTTATTAAATAAAGACCATGCTAGTGATGTTTTCTCTTGGGATCTATTTTTATTAGCAGGTAATCCGATGGTTCACAAAGGTACTCCTTACGCAGGCTCGCATAATATTACATCTGAAAACATGTTTAATAGTCCAGATGGCATAGGGTTTGATAAAGCGGGTCGTTTATGGATACAAACAGACGGTAACTATAGCAATAAAGGTGATTTTAAAGGCATGGGTAACAATCAAATGTTATGTGCTGATCCCAATACAGGCGAAGTAAAACGGTTTTTAACTGGTCCTACTGCATGTGAAATTACGGGGCTTGCATTTTCAGATGATCAAAAAACAATGTTTATAAATGTTCAACACCCAGGTGAAGATAGTGTGTCTACCTTTCCACATGGAATTAAAGGAAACATTCCAAGGTCTTCTGTTATTATGATAACTAAAAATGACAATGGTGTTATTGGTGATTGATTTTCAATGCTGCATTTATAATTTTTAATTAATAACATCTAAATTCCTTTCTCATAGTGAGGTAATAACTTTTGCCTCACTTATTGCAACATCTTTAAAGTTAGTATTAGCTAAAATAGCCGGTACTGATTAAAATAGATAGTCAAGTCAAGTCAAGTCAAGTCAAGTGTGTTTCCTATCATAGATTCATTGTTTGAATTATGTATTATGGCAAGTCATTGTAGTTTACCTCTTGTATAAAAATCTCTTTCTCGCGGAGTTATCCATGATCCTGAATGTTGCCATTGCTCGGCAAATTGTTGAACGTACCATGAAAATTATCCATCATTCAGTTAACGTGATGGATCAACATGGCAGAATCATCAGCTCGGGTGACTCATCTCGTTTGCAACAGCGACATGAAGGCGCAATTTTAGTACTGAATAACAATCGGGTTGTGGAAATTGATGAGGCTATGGCACGTAGTCTCGAAGGCGTCAAACCGGGAATAAATTTACCTATCGTGTTTAACCTGCAGGTTATTGGTGTCGTGGGCATCTCCGGTGAACCTGCATTGGTGCGTAATTATGGTGAGTTAGTCAAAATGACTGCCGAGCTTATCGTAGAGCAAGCCGCATTAATGTCACAGATCCAGTGGAATAAACGTCATCGCGAAGAACTGGTATTACAGCTTATTCAAGATAGTGAACTCAATGAACAGCAGCTAATTACAGTTGCTGAGCGTTTAAATGTAGACCTCACCCAACCACGAATTGCGGCTGTGGTAAAAGTACTGCCACAGCCGGGAGAATACTTCTCCCTTGAGCACTTACAGCAGTTGGTGCATCTGCTTGAATATCCGGAACGAGATAATCTGGTGGGTATCGTGTCTGTAGCCCGTAACGAAGTCGTGGTACTTAAGCCGATTAAACTCGGACAAGAAGGGTGGTCACGGGAATTTGAACAAAAGCGTGTGGATAAACTGATCCGGCAGGTGGCACGTGAAGGCAGTTTCAGTATCTGTATTGCGTTGGGCGACTATTTTTGTGGTGTAGCTGGATTAGCGCAATCTTACCAAACCGCAAAAGCTACACTGGAAATAGGTGCGTTTAATCCCCAGCGAAATCAGGTTTTGTTTTATCAAGATCATATCGTACCTGTATTACTTAGTGGCTTGCGTGATGATCCGTGGCGCTACCAGCAACTGCAATACCCTTTGCAGATATTAGCTAATCATGATCCGCGTGGTTTGCTTGTTAAAACTTTACGGGTATATTTCGCTCAAAATTGTGATTTGGCTCAAACCTGTGATCAGTTACATATTCATCGTAATACCTTACGGTATCGGTTAGATAATATTGAGAAAATTACATCTTTAAATTTCAATAAGATAAGCGATAAATCTAGAATGTATCTGGCACTTTGCACTCAAGCGTAAACTTCGTGAATTGTGCAATTGCACAAATTTGGCGTAGCTTTTCCATCCTTCTTTTGTTGATTTGCCTAAAGCTAAATTCTATTCCGGCAGGTAGAGTCAGCGCAACTTCAATATACTGACAGGAAAGGACTATGCCAGAAGTATCTACTCTTGGCGCTATCACCGCATTGGTGGTTGCCATCACACTGATTTTACGAAAAGTTCCTCCAGCCTACGGAATGATAATTGGTGCACTGCTTGGTGGTGTTGTTGGTGGTGTTTCTCTGTCAGAAACTGTCACATTGATGATTGGTGGAGCACAGGGAATAGTCACTGCGGTGCTACGAATTCTGGCTGCGGGTATTCTAGCGGGTGTTCTGATTGAGTCCGGTGCTGCCACTTCAATTGCGGAAACCATCGTCAAGAAAGTCGGTGAGACCCGTGCACTGTTTGCATTGGCATTGGCAACCATGATCCTAACCGCCGTAGGCGTGTTTGTGGACGTTGCGGTGATTACCGTCGCGCCGATTGCGCTGGCGATTGCTCGTCGTGCCGACATCTCCAAGATGGCGATTTTACTGGCCATGGTAGGAGGTGGTAAGGCTGGTAATGTAATGTCACCCAACCCGAACTCGATTGCCGCAGCCGATGCTTTTAACGTTCCGTTGACCTCTGTCATGGCTGCCGGCGTGATCCCTGGTCTGTGTGGCATGTTATTAGCTTATTTCATTGCGCAGAAGCTGATCCACAAAGGCAGTAAAGTGCAGGCACACGAAGTGGTCAGTGTCGATATGAGCCGTCTGCCAAGCTTTGGTGCTGCCATTGTTGCACCTCTAGTGGCGATTGTGTTGCTCTCGTTGCGTCCGATTGCTGGTATTAGCATTGACCCACTGATTGCGCTGCCGGTTGGCGGCCTGTTGGGTGCGCTGGTGATGAAACGTCATCGTGATACCAACCATTTTGCCGTCTCTGGTTTAACCCGTATGGCGCCAGTCGCTGTGATGTTACTGGGAACTGGCACTTTGGCGGGAATCATAGCCAACTCTGGCCTGAAAAATGTCCTTATTGATGGCTTAACCTCCTCTGGTTTGCCATCTTATCTTTTGGCTCCAGTCTCGGGCGCGATGATGTCACTGGCTACGGCATCAACCACCGCGGGTACTGCGGTCGCCTCTAGCGTATTTAGCCAGACCATTTTGGACTTAGGTGTACCCGCGTTGGCGGGCGCGGCGATGATCCATGCCGGTGCTACCGTGTTTGACCACATGCCGCACGGTAGTTTCTTCCACGCTACCGGTGGATCTGTGCATATGGATATGAAAGAACGTTTGGCACTGATCCCGTACGAATCGGCGG